>JAQCMX010000257.1 GCA_028274885.1 Haloarculaceae archaeon | reverse complement strand
GGTGTCACAATGGCAGAATCGGAGCGTATCCTCGAGTATCTTGACGCCTCCTACGACGACCGAGCAAGGTAAATCAAAGCTCGTATGGGTCGATGACCTCGTCGTCGGCATCGGCCGGGGCACCGAGGGCAAGTACGGCCCCATTCTCGTCACCGACACAGCGATGACCATGAGCCTCGTACGGGCCCGCTGCAAAGAATGTTCCCGGGCCGACCGTGGTGTACTCCGGGTCATCCGCGTCACCCATCTTCAGCGAGAATTCGCCCTGGATCACGTAATAAAGTTCTTCTTCTTCGGGATGTGCGTGAAAGCCAACCTCCTCGCCGGGTTCAAAATACCACAGCTTTGCAGCGAGTTTCTGCAAGTCCAGAACCTCGTCGACAGGCCGGATTGAGACCGTTGGATGTACATCGTCCACCTCGGAGAGATCAACGGGTGGAACGTCGTCTGAGTGGACAATCTTTGGATCTGCTTTTTCCAGTTTGTCTTCGTCGATAAAGTTCATATCTATCTATTGTACCACCTGAATAAAAACTCCCGTATCACTCGGGCCAGACTTCTTCGAGATTGTCGCTCTGACAGTAGGGACAGACGTAGTCGTCAGTCCCCACGTCGTCGGGCATCTCGTGGGAGTGGTGCACCTCAAACATGTCCATCGCACAGTCCGGATTGTTACAGACCACGTCGTGTGGTGGGCGCGGCATGCAACTGCTATCACGTTTCGAGTATTTAAAACCGGCGTAAGCCGGTAGTGACGGCCTGTAATATCTGTAGTTTCCATACCAACAGACAGGCCGTCAGGGACAGATCGCACTGTACGCAAAGCGGGCAACCAGTACCCAACAGATGGACTCGCACAGCGAATTTCGAACACTCTCGAACCGGCTCACGAACGCATTCGCCGACCCATGGATCGGGCGAGGTGACCGTGTCACGCTCGCCGCTTCCCGGCCCGTGGAGACGCCACTGGTGCACCTGGCGGTCTGGAAGTTCGGAGGCGTTTCCGTGCCGCCCGCACCACAGTTCGGGCCGGACGCGCTGGAGTACACCGTTTTGATAGACGACGAGGCCGAACTGACCGAGGCGGAACTGGGTTGTGGTCGTTGCTCTCCGGGGAGTCCGAGAGGTTCGACGTCATCCTGACCGATCTTGAGGACGATGCCATGATCGTGTTCACGAGTGAAAGACCGGGGATCAAAGGGGTACGGACGCCCCACAGACACAGGTTCGACACCCTCCCTGGCTATCTGACGATACACTGTACCCTCGAACTCGATGCAAATACCGTCTGGAGAACCCCCGCCGGGTGGGGATGGATGGTGTTTGTCACCGGCGTTGCGAATCTGTTCTACGGGGCCGCGATCGTCGCCCACGACGGGCAGTATGATCCGGAGACGGAACTCGAACTGATCGAGCGCTACGACGTGACAAAGTGGTTCGCGCCACCGACGGTCGTTTAGACGATACTGTAGCCGTGTCACAGTACGACGTTGGTTCGGTCGAGAGGATACACACAGACGGGGAAGCCGGCGGGCAGAGTCTCAGCGAGTGGTCCGACAAAGTCTTCGGAAACTGCACAGTAAACGAGGCCTATGGGTAGAGTAAATCCCTGTCAACAGTCGGGGAACGTGGGAACCTGCTTGGGAGTAATACTGCTGGCTGTACGTCTTTCAAGAATTTCGTCACCACGTGACGGCGAATATCGTAGATCAGTTACAGCCAACAGTATAAGAAAAGCAGGGCAGTTTCAGGCCACGAGATCGGTGTCGTTGATCGGGAGACTGCCGAGAAAGACCCTCCACTGGCAATCGTTCTGGGGACCAGCACGCGGAGAAACGCTTTTATGATCACGGGGAGACTCTGAAGCCATGACCTCACCAGGGCAGGCTGCCTTCGACAGACTCGAGATACGGAAGCTTCGCGGGACGTACGCACGGGCGATCGACAACCGAGACTGGGAACGGGCGACGGATATCTTCACGGAGGATGCCGTCGTCGAGTACGCCGACGGGACGCTGCGCGGCGGCGAGGCGGTCACCGAGTACTGGCGGAACAACGTGGATTACCAGTTCAGTCTCCACACGATGCAGCTACCACATATTGAGGTCGACGGCGACACGGGTACCGGTCACTGGTATCTCCTCGAGTACTATATCGCCGCGGACGGCACGGAGGGGTTTGTCTTTGGCTGGTACGAGGACGAATACCGTCGCGTAGACGGTGAGTGGTACATCTCCCATCTCGATATGGACCTGCTGTACGACACCGCCGGGTACCACGTCTAACGGCAACGATCGGCTTGGATGACCCAGCGCCACACGACCCCGTGGTTGGGTGGCCAGACAGCACCGACACGACAGGGACAGGTCTAAGTACGGATCCCGGCCGGGAAAATCGTACGAGAGAGCAGAGACCAGATCCCCGTCGTGTCGAGGTTATGAGCAGCGAGGTGGGACACAGGTGGTCGAACTTGGCAAGAGAGTAAACAGTTCGCTTCGGAGACGCCAGGCGGTGCGAGCGCAGTCCGCTGTGGCAACACCGAGTATCGCAGCGGGAACCGTAGTGAAAGACGAGACGCCCAGACAACGGATTGGGGTCGTTACTGCCGGACTCACAGTCACCCGTCTGTGACACCCCCGACGGTCAATCGCCGCCAGCGGTATCCGTCGTCGCCGTCGTCGCCAGTGCGCCGGTTCCAGCAACGGTCAGGAACGGCCGTTGATCAACACCTGAAATCGCCCGCGTGTCCGCCTCTCGGTCGGTGTTTGGACTATTTTCGGTATCTCCTATAATTCTACACCGGCGTTTTGAGACAGATGTATTTACGATTTATGACGTTTTTCGGACATATCCGGCGATCAGTTGAATGAAATACAGTTGAGAGGACTCGAAAAAGCACAAAAAGACAGATGAGCGAAATATGTAGACGTTCTCGTGAGCAGATATATTAGGTAAATGGTTTTATAAAATACACAACAGAAGGCTGCGAAACAAAAATTACCTCGGGTATGTCAGGACGTGCTGGCGCAACTATTATATATCGTTCGAGTCAGAACCCATTCATGGTCGATATTGCCCAGTTGGTAACAAACGCACTTGTGCTCAGTGCTCTCTATGCACTGGTGGCTATCGGATTCACCATGATATTCGGGATAGCTGACATACTCAACATGGCACACGGTGCAGCTATTGTAACGGGCGGGTTCGCCGCTTTTTATATGGTCGACGCGCTGGGGATGAGTATCTGGGTCGGGGTACTCGCTGCACTGGTCGTTCCTGCTATTTTCAGCATACTCGTCTATCGGGTGTTCGTAAAACCAATAGAGGATGACCAAATCATCGTCATTATAACCACGATACTCATATTACTGATGACAGAACATTTCTTCCGACAAATCGAGGGCACACGGTCACAGGTGCTACCGCTTTTGGCCTCGGGAAGCACTGACCTCGGGGTCGTGACTGTCCAGAACAACAGGATCCTTCTGTTCGTGTTTGCCTGGATCAGCATCATTGCCGTCTTCTTGTTTGTCAACCGGACGTGGATCGGCCGAGGTATCGAGAGTCTGAGCATGAGCCCTAGAGGTGCAGCACTCGTCGGTGTCGATCGAAACATATCCACGATGACAACGTTTGGCGTCGCCGGGGCGCTTGCGGGGATGGCGGGTCTGTTCTTCGGAGTCTCGCAGGGTGTCTCCTGGGATATGGGTCTCGACCCGCTTTTGATCGCGTTCGCGATTGTCATTCTCGGTGGGATGGGATCAATCAAGGGGAGTGTCATCGGCGCACACATCGTCGGATCGCTCGAAACTGTAACCGTGACGATGATTGACTCGCGGCTGACGGGTGTGGTGGCACTTGGAGTGATGCTTCTCATCATCGTGGCGCGGCCACACGGGCTGTACGGCCGTCCGGGGGAGACGGAGTAAGTATGTCCGATCAAATGTCTCTTCTCGGGCACCTGCGCAGGAAACTGACAATCACTGGACTCGTAGGAACGCCGATCCGGTACTACGTCGCCGTGCTGTTTTTTATTGGACTGGCCGTGGCGCCCAGTACCGGACAGATGGACGTGCTCAACATGTTGACGTGGACGGCCTCGTTTTACTTCATCATGTGGGTCATAAGCTGGGATTTCGTCGTCGGGTACACCGGACAGGTCAGCTTCGGACACACGCTGTTTTTTGCAGCGGGCGGCTACACGACTGCGATTCTCAACATCGACCACAGTGTGGATCCGGCGATTGGAATCGTAGCGGGGACCATCGTTGCAGCGCTTGCTGGCCTCCTCTATGCCATCCCGGCACTACGGCTCGAGGGACACTACCTAGCGCTGTTTACGCTCCTCCCACCACTTATTCTCCTTCGACTGTTCCGGATGTTCCGTGACACGACAGGTGGTTCGAGAGGGCTTCCGAACCCAGAACCGCTCATTGAGGCCGGTTCCTTCTCCGCGAACGCGGAGGCCAACTACTACCTGTCACTGGTGTTGCTGATACTAATATTTGCCATCGCGTGGGTCATCACACGATCCGATACCGGGAAGATATTCACCGCGATCAGGGAAAGCGAAGACGCCGTTGAAAGTGCGGGACTGAATCCGGCGAAATACAAGCTGTTCGCGATGGTGTTCAGTGCGATGCTCGGAGGGTTCGCGGGAGCGGTCTTCGTACACACGCCCTCCGGGAGCGCCTCCCCGTCGCAGTTGCTGGAGCTGGCGGTCATCATCGAGATTCTGATCGCTAGCATCGTTGGCGGCTTCGGCACCATCACGGGCGGCGTACTCGGGGGCTTTCTGGTCTACTGGGGCAGAGACTGGTTGCGCAACGCCGACCAGACGATTCCGGTAATCGACGTTCCCATGGCGGATATAGACATTCTGCTGTTCTACGGTGCGTTGCTGGTACTGCTTTATGTCCTCGCAGAGGGGATACTCCCGTGGTGGTACCGGCAGGTCGACCGGGTACTCACCAGAGTTCGTGGCGAGGAACCCTCGGCCGTAGCCGATGGTGGCCAAACCTGGCTCAAAAGACAGATTGGGAGCCTACAGACGCGATACGACGAAAACAGAGAGGAGAACACGGGGCGTTTCGAAGACAGGAGAAAAAAATGACCGTCAATGCATCAGAGACAGGGACGGAAGCGTCGACACACAGCACGGGTGAAATTGCTCTCGAGGTGGACTCGCTGGTGAAACAGTTCGGTGGTCTGACCGCGGTCGAAGACCTGAGCTTCGAGGTGTACAACCAGGAGATACTGGGGTTTATCGGCCCGAACGGGGCCGGGAAATCCACGACGTTCAACTGTATATTTGGGACCTACAAGCCCACCAGCGGAGCCGTCACGTTCAACGATGAGGACGTCACAGGACTGGCCCCGTACAGGATGGTTCGGAAGGGGATGGCCCGCACCTTCCAGACCTTTCGGCCGTTGCCCGACCGGGACGTCGTCTCGAACGTTTCCCTCTCGATGGCGAGTAATAAACTGTTCACGCTCAGTGGACTGTTCGGTGGGACACAGGAGGAGGCAATCGAGGTGTGTCGTCGGGTAGGACTCGGAGACGATCTGTACAAGACACCGGACGAACTGCCACACGCAGGGATGATCAGACTCGAGTTGGCCAGAGCAATCGCCACAGACCCCGAACTTCTCCTTGTGGACGAACCGTTTGCCGGACTCTCGGACAACGAGATCGAAAGCCTCTCCGAACTGTTCCAGGATCTGCGCGAGGAGGGGATGACTTTCATTGTCGTCGACCACAACATGCGAGGGCTACTCGACCTGATCGACCGTGCAATCGTTATCAACTTCGGTTCACTCATCGCCGAGGGTCTGCCGTCCGAAATTACGCAAGACGAGACAGTCCAGGAGGCCTACCTCGGAGGTGAAGAGATATGAGCACAGACTCCTCGGAGCGGATGACCGAAGGGGCCGAAACGATACTGTCGGCCTCAGACCTCTCGGTCTCGTACGGGAAAGTGACAGCGCTAAAAGACGTAGACATAACGGTCCAAAAAGGTGAAATAGTTTCACTAATCGGGCCCAACGGCGCGGGTAAGACGACCTTTGCCGATACGTCGATGGGCTTTCTCGATTACGAGGGGTCGATTACCTACCGTGGGGAGGAGGTCGCAGACCAGCGACAATCAAATCTGGTGTCAGAAGGCTTGATCTACTGTACCGAGGACCGCGATCTGTTTCCGTTCATGACCGTCGAAGAGAACCTCCAGATGGGCGCATTTCGGAGTCGCGGCAGCTACGAGGAGAGCCTGGACTTCGTGTACGATCTGTTTCCCCGACTCGAAGAACGCAAGACACAGGAGGCCCACACGATGTCCGGCGGCGAACAACAGATGCTTGCAATCGGTCGGGCACTGATGGGGGATCCGGAGATGCTGATCATCGACGAACCGACGCTCGGACTGGCGCCGGTCATCGTACAGGACATCAGTGAGGCATTCGATCAGATCGTCGAGGAAGGGGTCACGATCCTGCTCACCGAACAGAACGTTATCTTCGCACTCGACCACGCAGACAAGATCTACCTCCTGGAAAACGGGAGCATCGTCAAGTCCGGTGTCGCCGAGGAAATGCAAGGGGACGATTACATCCGGGAAACCTATCTCGGCGGGTAGTGGTCACGCGCGTCTCCCGCCAGCGGTGCCACACTGGTCGCAAACACCGCCCGTGGGACCCGAGAGGTGTGACAATCGTCCGGACCGGAACCGACAACCGCCCTGATTCGAACTGACAGCGCGGGCAACCGACTCGATACAAGCCCGAACCGAGAAACGGGAAATTCTATTCCGTCCTGGGACTTCCACTCTACCATGGTATAAATCATCGACGTACACTCGCACCTGTGGGCGGAAGACTGGCTGCCGGAGCGGTTCTGGGACGCATTCATCGAAATCGCGGTCCGTGAGAACGAAAAAGACGGCGACACCGCAACTGGCGACTGGTATCTACTCGTGTTCTACGTCGCTCCGGACGGGACCGAGGGCGCAATCATGGGGCGGTACACAGACGAGCACGTACGGGTCGATGGCGAGTGGAAAATAGCGAAAATAGAGGCAGAAATCGGTCACGACACCGGCGGCTACCACACCTGAAAACAGACCGTCTGACCGGTAATCTGCACATCATCTACCGAGTGCGTACGTTAATATGCCCGGGGATCGATCTTCAGACAGCAATGCAGCAAAACGGTCTCGAACACGAGCAGTTTGACTGTTCAGGGAGAGTCGCCCTCGTGACCGGGGGTTCGAGAGGGCTCGGTCTGACGATGGCGAAGGGACTCGGTGA
>JAQCMX010000247.1 GCA_028274885.1 Haloarculaceae archaeon | reverse complement strand
TTGTCGACAACATCGGAACGGGGGATACCCTGTTCGTCGATAAACGCCTTCACGTCGCTCCCTGTCCATGATGCTATTGGAGACGCGTAGAGGTGGCCGTCTTTGACCTCGATCCCGTCGGCACTGACCTTCTCGTAACGGGCCTCACTCTCCTCGCGGGTCGCCCCTGAAATCAGTAGCGTATCGCCGTCGCCCGTATTCGCCGAGAGCCACCGCTGCAACGGCTTATCTTTCTGATTTTTCCACTCGGCCCCGTGTGCTTTCGGGTTCGCCCCCGGGAAGCCATAATCCTCGATTCGATAGGCGTACTCGTCCCGCTCGGGACGTTCGTCGGCGACATACAACGGTACGCCCATGTCCTCGGCGATCTCGTCGACGTACTCGGTCGTCTCAAGCAGCCCGATGCTTGTCCGAATATGAATGATCCCATCGAGGGGGAACCCGGCGTTGTAGAATGTGTAGTAGGCGGCCGCAACACTATCGTAACCACCTGAAACCAGCGCGTAGCACTCCGACCACTCGCGGCTGTGGGCTTCGGTTAGAATCTCATCGGGGTCGTCTGTCTCCCCCGTGTCGGCAACGAGGTCGCCGTAGGTCGGTACGTCGTCGCTGCCGGTCTGATCGGGGAGTGATGGGCCACCAGTAGGTGCGTCTGGTGATCCGCCGGGCGTGGCTGGGCCAGCCGGGCCAGCCGGTGCGGTTGATCCACCTCCGCCCGTCGGGTAGTCCATACAGGGATCGTCGCGACCACACGGACATTGATAATGCATCACTGCTCCTCCCGGTCGCCTTCCGCGGCCGTAGTGTGCTCCTGCTCAAGTGTGAGAATCCCAGGTGTGGCTGTGTTGTCCTTCACCTCGGCGAGAATCCCGTTTGGCTGCCCTGTCTGCACGCCCGCGAAACTCACCTCGACACCATCCTTACAGTATAGTAGCGTCCCCTGATCGTCCGTAATCTCGCTCCAGCGGGCCGTCCCAACCGTGTTGACACGCACAAGAAACCGACCACACGTTTCGCCGTTCCCGGTTGGCGGCATTGACGGGGGGCACGCATCTCTGCCCGTCTTCACCTCTCGATCTTGAACGACCACCGCATCGTCTGCTGTCGACTCGTACACGTCCACCCCATCGACCCCTTCAACAGCCGCAAACACCGCCTCCCGGGCCTTTGCCGTCAGTTCGGGGGTATAATCGTACTCAGGCATCGTTCCCCTTCTGGTTCGACTGGATCGCCTCGACAAACTGACGGAGTTGCCGCTGTTCCTCCGACAACTGTTTGTTCCGGAAATCGACATACCGCACATCGAAGGTGCGGTCAGTCTCGCGACGAATCTCGCTGGCGATATGCCGCAAGATCGTCTCATCCTCATCACCGATCACGTCGGCATCGGCGACCTCTTTCAGCAATTCTCTGGCCTCAGCGACCTTCTCGCGGAGTTCATCCAACTGCTCTCTTTCAGCGGCTAGATCGCGCTTCGCCTGTGCAATCTCATCCAACCGAGCCTCTGGATCAGCCGGCGGATCAGCCGGGATCGCGCTCTCTGGAATATTATCGCACGCATCACACGCAACCAGGCCCGACCGGCCCATGACTG
>JAQCMX010000242.1 GCA_028274885.1 Haloarculaceae archaeon | reverse complement strand
CCCGAGGAGACGCTCGGACGCAACTGTCGGTTCCTCCAGGGTGAGGACACCGACCCCGAGAAGGTTGCCACGCTTCGTGAGGCCATCGACAACGAGGAGACCATCTCCGTCGAACTGCGCAACTACCGGAAAGACGGCACCGAGTTCTGGAACCGGCTGACCGTCTCCCCCATCTACGACGATGGCCAACTCGTCCGGTATCTCGGTACCCAGGAGGATGTCACCGCGCGTAAAGAGCGCGAACGGGAGCTCAGGGCCGAACGCCAGTTTACCGAGCAGGCACTCGATGCGCTGGATGACGTATTTTACGTCCTCGATACGGACGGCAGCCTCTGGCGATGGAACGAACAAGTGTCCCAGGTAACGGGCTATGCCGACTCGGAACTGGCCGATATGCAGGCCATCGAACTCTTCCCCGAGGACGAACGCGAGATCATCACCGACGCAATCGGAACAACGCTTTCGGACGGCGAGGCAACGGTCGAAGCCGACCTGCTCACCGCCGACGGCGAACGTCGCCCCTACGAGTTTACCGGAGCGCGTCTGACCGACGTGGACGGCCAGACGACTGGACTGGTCGGAATCGGACGGGACCTGACCGAGCGCAAACAACGCGAACGTCGGTTCCAGGCACTCGTCGAGAAGTCCAGCGATATCATCTCGATTGTCGATGCTGACGGGGTTTTCCAGTACCAGAGTCCGTCGCTCGAACGCATCCTGGGATACTGTCCCAACGAGGCCATCGGCGAAAGTGTCTGGGAGTTTATCCATCCCGACGACCGCGCCGAGGCCATGGCGGCCTTCGAGCGTTGGATCGACGAACCGGACGCAGATTCGATCGTGGAGTACCGGGTCCGAGACGCCGACGGCTCCTGGCGCTGGCTGGAGAGCCGCGGGAACAACCAGTTCGACAATCCTGCGGTCGAGGGCTACGTCATCAACAGCCGGGACATTACCGCGCGCAAAGAGCGTGAGAAGGAACTGGAACGGACCAACGACCGCATGGCGAACATGGAGCAGTTGGCTGATATCGGGGCGTGGGAGTACGATCCGGAGACGGAACAAGTCACGTTCACGGACGGAGTCCGCCGGATCTACGATCTTGACACGGGCGTGGATCTAACCCTGGAGGCGGCGTTCGAGGTATTCCATCCCGAGGACCGCGAACGGCTCACCGACCGGTTCGAAACCTGCCTCGAAACGGGCGAGCCATACGAGATGGACGTGCGACTCACCACACAGAGTGGGGAGCAGCGATGGGTCACCGCCCGCGGTGAGCGTGTCGCCCACGGTGGAGAGGGGAGCGTGATTCGGGGATACATACAGGATATCACCGAAAAGAAAGAGCGCGAGCAGAGACTCGACCTCGTAGAAACGCTGTTCGAGCACGCCCAAGAGTGCCAGTTCATCGTCGATGTCGCAGACGGCGAGTTCGAACTACGCTACGCAAACCAGTATTACAAACAGACGGTCGGACTGTCGGCCGACACGCCAGTCACAGGGCAGACGCCGGTCGAGCTATTCGGAGAGACCGGCGGACAGCAGGTTCTCGACCGATATAAGGAGTGTGTCGAGACACAGAACTCGATCAGTTATACCGTCGAACTGCCAGTCCCCGAAGAGGGGACAGTTTACCAGACAGTTCTCACGCCAGTTGTCACCGGGGAAGCGGTGACACATATCGTCGGGACAGCGCATGATGTTACCCAGCAGGTCGAACAGAAAGAGGAGGTGCAACGCCAGAACGAGCGCCTGGAGGAGTTCGTCGGCATCGTCAGCCACGACCTGCAGGGTCCACTCGACGTGGCCCAGGGCCATATCGAGCTAGCAGGAGCCACTGAAGAAAACGAGCACCTCGCCCAAGCGGCCGATGCGATCGAGCGCGGGCAGGCACTCGTCGAGGATCTGCTGACGCTGGCACGGGAGGGCGACCAGGTGGACGAGACGGATCCGGTCGTGCTCGCCAATGTGGCCGAGAAGTGCTGGGAGACCGTGGAGACGGCAGCAGCATCACTCACCGTCGACGCCACACAGACGATCGAATGCGACCGGGGTCGACTGCGCCAACTGCTGGAGAACCTCTATGGGAATGCCGTCGAACACGGCGGTGATGCCGTGACCGTCCGCGTCGGTGAGATCGATGAGGGCTTTTACGTGGCCGATACCGGTTCCGGCATCCCCGATTCCGAGCGTGAGCGGGTCTTCGAGGCTGGATACTCCACCAGGGAGGACGGGACCGGGTTCGGCCTGCGTATCGTCGAGCAGGTCGTCGACGCCCACGGCTGGAGTGTTACTGTGACCGAAAGCAAGCGAGGGGGTGCCCGGTTCGAGATTACCGACGTGGACGCTGTCGAGGGCTAGCGCGCTCTGGCAGCCTCGAACGGACCGCTGTGGTTGTCCCGCCGCGGTGACACAATCCGACCGAGTCAGCGCAGGAGATATCGATGCGTGTGGCTGAAAGGGCTCCACGAGGGATCGTCCGGGATCAGTTTGTCCGACGGGAACACCCGCCAGCAGACAGAGCAGCCAGGCCCACGGGTGGCCCAGGGGAAGGAAAGATCTGACGTGTGCACTCCCAACCGCTTGATATATATCCGTCAGCGGAAGTAGATAGACGTGTCAATGGCAGATCCTCTCCCGCGCCGACGCGCCCTCCAGATCGCTGCGGCCGCAGTGGTTCCAGCGGTCGCCGGTTGTCTCGGCACCGAGGACGACGGACAGCCGTGGTACACCGACTGGTTACCGGATAGCAACGGGATCCTGTTCGCTGCGGTCGAACTTACTGTCGAGCCACAATCGGAGAACGAGCCGCCACTGATGCCACTCGTACTCCCCAATATAGACGACGAGGACAAAAAGCCGAGCCAGCGTATAGACGTAGAACTATCAGACGTCACTGACGTCGGGGATCCGCTGGTGAAAATTCCGTTCACAACGGGAGCGACAAACATCGCATTCGCCTCGGTCGGGTTGGCAGTCGCGAACCTGTTTGCGGTGATCGATACCCCAGACAAGTTCGACTCGGATCCCAGCAGATTGCTCTTTGTCAACGGGACCACCATCGTTACGGGCAAGTTCGACAGAGCGGAACTCGGCGACCGGTTGACCGACGATTCGGGTCTGTTTACCGTTGCCTACGAGGACAGCGGCAAACGTCGCGGCTACGACCGGTACACACCCACCGAGAGACCTGACAGTGTGGAGAACCCGCCGGCGGTTGCTATCGACGACAGTACCATCCTGACAGCCAGGGACGAGGAAGGGTTGACACGTATCATCGACACAGTGGCCGACGACCGGCCGTTGGCAATCGACGAGAGTGAGACCCTGACCTGGCTCGTCGAGGAGATCGAAACCGGTGACCTCGTCGTCGGGGAGATCGGCACACCGCCGGTCGAAGAGCGACCGGAGGAGGGGTTCACACAGACAGACCAGGGGTTCGAACCCGCGGCTGGCGAGGATACGATGGCCGCGGTGGATCTGGACCCGGGAACAGAGGCCATCGAGGTGCGGTTTGCACTCGCCGCAGACGACCTCGACGACACCACTCGCGAGACAGTCGAGACGGCGTTTGGGACGGCCGGACGGGAGCGGTCGGTCGAAATAAACGAGAATCGTCTCACAGCAGACGCGACCTACGACGGCACCGACATCGGGGTCGGCGTCTCGGAGGGGTCGTCCGGGCGTGAGCGCGAGCAACTCTCCGAATCGGCGGCTCGGGAGCTGGTTCCCGAGGGCGGGCTCGAATTTTGGTACGTGCCGCCGATCGACCGGGAGTTTGGCGAATTCTGGGTTGCGGTCGTCGTGGAGACCGATGCGGCCGCAATCCGGGTCGAGGCGAACTCGGGTATATACAACGAGATCAGACCGAGAGAGGGAAGCGTCGGCCCCGACATCGAGATTGCGGCACAGGTCGATCCTGACGGCGACGAGGTGACAGTCTTCGCGGTCGACGACGAGGACGCGATCGGTGAACTGACCACTGAACGGGTTCCCACGGACGAACTCTCCGACCGGGCGGCCGAGCAGGCCGTCCCGACAGACGCGCTGTCGTTTGCCTACGAGGAACCCGATACCGGTGAGTTGGGAACGCTGTCCGTCGAGGTTCGCAGGGGGATTGTGGCGGATGCCCTCGTGGCAGAATCGCCTGAGAAACCGTTCACAGACCGGATAGGGTCACTCGACGGTCGTGCCCGGATCAACAGTGGCTCGCGGTTACGTCTCCCCGTCGATCCGAGCGGCGAGGTGGTCGTCTTTGCGACCGTCGACGGGGCAACGGGCGAGGTCGCTCGGTGGGACGGAACGTAGGATCCCGGATAAGTTCGTGGTTCACCGCCGTGTCCGTGCTGGGCCCGGTCAGGTTCGAATCGCGATTCCGACCCGGTCGTGGGCGGACGGCAACAGATCGGCCTTCTCCTGTCGCGGGAGAGATTTGAGTTCGTACTCGCGGCGCTGGGCCACGCTCCGCGAGGGATGGTACTCGACGTACCGGAGTTGGACCGGCGTGCGGCCGGCAGTGTACTTCGCGCCGTCGCCAGCGTCGTGTTCTCCGACCCGCCGGCCAACGTCGGTCGTGTAGCCGGTGTAGTAGGTGTCGTCGCTGCACTTGAGGATGTAGACGTAGTGCACGGTCGTCGTGTTAGAACCACTCCCGCCAGGATACAAGAAGGCTCCGACGGTTGTAATCGCCCGCAGGAACGGCACCCGGTATCTGTCCCACAGGATTAATGTGATCGTTCACAAATACGGGGAACATGGTGAATTGGAATGAGTCGGTCAAGGATGGGTCGTCGAGATCTGCTTAAATCTGCTGGAATCGGCGCCTTCGTCGGGATATCAACAGTGGGAACCGCAACCAGCCACGCGACGTTCAGAAGGGACGACTACCAGACGACACGAGGGGATATCGCGCGAATCGATATCGGCGTCACAACGTCACAGAAGATCCTCTTTACTGTCGGGGATGCAGACCGGAGCGGCTACGAGGCCGAGGTTGACATCGATCCAGGTGGCGACAGTATCATTACAGTCGCGATGAACACCTACCACGCCGCGGGTGTCGGCGGCGGACAGACGTTCAGCATCGAGAGTAGTGGGTCGGCGAGCATCACCGACCAGCGGCTGCGCACACGGGAACTCGATCAGATACTCGCCGAGGGGACATACACCCTCTCACTGAGCGTCGACGGGGAGACGACGGCGCTGTCCGGTCTGACGCTAACCGAGACGAAAATCGGTGAGCAACGGATCTGGACAGCACCCCAGGGGATCGACCTCCAAGGGCAACTCGCAAGCGGTGACAGCAACGCGGTCCTCCGGGACCTGATCGATCAGGGACTGCTCACACAGGCCAGCACGATCGCGATCGGTGATGCGCGGAACCGTCCGGACGAGGTCGACGAGAGCGATCCCCTGGGGGACTGGCTTGTCCATCAGATCGAAATCTCCGGGGCGTTCGGTCTCATCGAATCGAACGGGTATGACACGGTCGCAGATCTCGAAGCGGACGGCTACTTTGACTTACCGATCCAGATCCAGGGTGGCGGTCCGATCACCGACAGCGCACGACAGAACATCCGTGTCTACCCAGACCAGAACACGGGCAACATCTTTCTGATTGCCAAGACCGACGACCTGTCGGCGGTGGTCGCCAACGGAACGCGGCCGTTCAGCCAGTTGGTCGGGGAGCGCTTCGACGGGGATTTCCATATCGATCATACGTTTCTCGAACTGTTCACGCGCCAGTCCCGCGACGAAAGCGACGACAGAACCATCACCGAACCGTTCGACCTCGTCGACAGGCAACTGACATTCGCTACCACCGATGGGGAGGTTCGCGCCCGGCCGGCACAGAACCAGCCGATCGATGGTGAGGTGACTGTCGCACCGGGGACGAGCTTCGAGGTGCGTGCTCGGTCGGAGTCACCTGGTGCCTTTCTCGAGACACAGGATGTGACCGTTGGAAGTGACCGTGCGTTCTCTGTGACCTACGACTTCTCCGGATCCCCAGAGGGCAACGAGTTCACGTTGCGGGTACCCGGGCAAGGGTTCGAGAATGACGCCGAGACCCCGGGGGTGATCGGTCAGGTCGAACCGGCGTTTTTCCAGATCAGTGATCTCTCGCCGGCCAGTGCCACAATCGAGCAGGGCAACACGGTCGAGATCAGGGCGACGGTCACGAACACCGGCGACCAGGAGGGGACACAGGATATCGTTCTCACCTTCGACGGGACTGAGATCCGGAGCCAGCGTCTGAGTGTGGCCGCTGGCGAGTCCGTGGAGGTCGCGTTTACCGGTATCGACACCAGCAGCCTCGAGGGAGCGGTCGCTCACACAGTCGCAGGTGAGGACGAAGCCGAGAGTGGAACGCTCGAGATACAGCCCCCCGACCCTGCCGCCTTCGAGGTATCGGGTCTTTCGCCGGCCAGCGCCACGATCGAGCAGGGCGACCAGTTCGAGGTGACCGCGACGATCACGAACACCGGCGGTTCCGGAGATACCCAGGACGTTGTGCTCGCGCTCGACGGGGACATCGTCGCTGGCCAGTCACTCACGCTGGGTGTGGACGGGAGTGACGTTGTCACCCTTGAGGTACCAGATACCGAACAACCCCCGGAGGGGCAGTACACGTACGCAATCGAAACGAACGCCGACACACAGCAGGGAACACTCACTGTCGAACCGGCGACGACACAGCAGGCAGTCTTTGAGGTGGCAAACATCTCGCCGAACAGTCCCACGATCGAGCAGGGCGACGGTTTGGGGGTGAGTGCAACCATCAACAACGCCGGCGATCAGGAGGGAACACAGGACGTTGCCCTCACCCTCGACGGGAACACGATCGACAGGGAAACGCTCACACTCGACAGTCCCGGCGCCAGAACCGTCGTACTCGGCGGACAGTTCGACACAGAGCAACTGCCGGAGGGCCAGTACACACTCGCAATCGAAACCGAGAACGACTCTCAGGAAGAGCGGTTGACCGTCGAGGCACCGTCCGAAGACGCGACGTTCGAGATTCTCACGGTCGAACCGGAGACGGAATCCGCCCAGGAGGGCGACCAGGTGAACGTCAACGTGACCGTCGGCAACGCCGGCACCACCGGTGGAACACGGGCGGTGACACTCGACGCCGGCGGGCAATCCCAGACACGGGAGGTGACACTCGATCCCGGCGAGGAACGCACAGTCACCTTCGATGTCGATACGAGCGGTGCAAGCGGGACGGTGGACCTCTCTGCTGGCACCGAAGGCGGTTCGACCGCGTCTGCCGGCGCCATCGAGGTCGAGCAAGCAGAAGACGGCTCCGATGACACCGACGGCGGATCGAGCAACGACGGGGGTGCCGACTCCGATAGTGGGGACAGTAGCGGGGGCGACGACGGGTTCATCTCGGATAACACACTCCTGATCGGCGGCGGTGCCGCGGCCGTTGCTGCGGGCGCAGCAACCCTCTACGCGGTCGTGAGTCGCTCCGACGAGGGGGGTCCGGAGAAACCCGCCGACGCCTCGGAGACAGAGACAGCGTCCGACAACCAGCCAGCCGGTGGAACCGCGACCGACGAGGAGTACGCGCCCGAGGATCGCGGACCCGACCCCCAGCGGGATCAATACGAACCGGCCCCACAGCAGGGGACAGAGACCGCACCACCGGAGGATGGCTACGCCAGTGCGGAGCCACAGGAGCGGTCAGTCGAGTCCGCCGACGACAGCGAGTGGCGTCCCGACGACCGCGCCGACGACAGCGAGTGGCGTCCCGACGAGCCAGCACAGGAACCGACGGCCGAGGAACCAGACATCCCTGAGCCACGGGACGCTCCCCCCGAGTCGACAGAGCAGCCACCAGGCGAGACCCGGGACCAACCGCCCGCTGACCGAACCTCGGGGGACGAACCACAGGGACCACCGCCACGCGATCAGCCTGGGGAACCAGGCCAGCAGCCACCGCCACGTGATCAGCCTGGAGATCCAGGTCAGCAGCCACCACCACGTGACCA
>JAQCMX010000234.1 GCA_028274885.1 Haloarculaceae archaeon | reverse complement strand
TCCCGCCGAAGAAACGCAACACGTCTGTTACACGCCTCGACGTATCGAAATCTGGGGCATAGGCAGGAAAAAAATCGCAGTAGCCACTATCAGGTATAACTATTTCGTTGGACTGTGGGCTGGGAAACTTGCAAGCGTAGTTCAAACCTGTACAACAACAACGATGGCATATGACCCCGGAACATCGGCGCATCGTACGGGAGGAGCTGTGGAGAAGTGTTGCGTGGGCCGGTTTAGCATTGGTCGGCTGGGCAACGCTTGTGACAGAAGTTGCATGGTTAGAAGCAAACCCGTTTACCGTCTTTGGACTGCCAGTAATTACGTGGGCAGTGTTGACGGCTGGGATGATCGGTATCCGAACCGTCACCGGTTCGGAGTTCCAGCTTGATACGCATAGTCTGCCAGTGTTCCTTTTTGAGGCCGTCGTCCTCGGTGGTCTCGGCGCGGTGTATCTTGTCGCAGCCGAGGGTTACAGTCCCCTGCCGGTGACAGTCGGCTCCGTTGCCGTCTTTGGTGTGACCGCTGTTTGGTACTGGTACACGGGGGTCTTCGATTCGTCGGCCGAACTGATCCCCTGACCCTGCCGGTTTGCTAGCAGACCGTCTCGAACAGCGACATACCGATCCGATTGCTAACAGGAGGACAGACACCGGCGGTAGCAACGACCACCAGGATGACATTCGTCACTGGTTCCGGACCAGCCAGCGAGGAGACGGGGGTATCTTTCAATTGGTTGAGAAACGCCGTGAGGGTGATTTTTTGCGAGCAGCCAGCCTCCACCGAGTGCCATCCCTTAGGAGGCTTGAGCGCGTAACATACTGCAATGTCTGAGGAGGACTTAGAGCGAAGCCTCGGTCTGCCTGCGACCATCGCTATCTCGATGGGATCGATGATCGGAAGTGGTATTTTTATTCTCCCAGGCGTGGCATATCTGGAGGCCGGTGAGAGCGCAAGTGTGGTGTTGGCATTCCTGCTTGGCGGCGTGTTGACAATCCCGGCAGCGTTGAGTGCCGCCGAGTTGGCGACTGCGATTCCGGAGTCCGGCGGCAGTTACACCTACATTCAGCGCGGGATGGGACCGGTGATGGGGACCATCGCCGGCGTCGGAAACTGGATGGTGTTGAACTTCAAGACCGCCCTGGCCCTGATCGGCGGACTCCCGTATCTCGTTTTTTTGTTCCCACGGGTAGCGGAGTTCGGTCTGTCCCTTGGTCCGGTGGAACTGTCGGCTGTCGTGGTCCTCTCTGTCGCGTTGACCGTCGGCTTCACAGCGGTCAACGTGGCGAGTTCGGACGGCGCAGGGCAGGCCCAGAACCTGATCGTGGTGCTGATGATGGCTGTGCTGGGGCTCGTCATCGTCGTGAGTATACCGGATGTCGCAACCTCCGACCCCGGTGGTGTCGTCGATATTCAGGCCGGCGGGTTTCTGTCGGCAACCTCGCTTGTGTTTGTCGCCTACGCCGGTGTTATCAAGGTAACCAGTGTCGCTGAAGAGATCAAAAACCCCGACCGCAACATCCCACTGGGGATCATCATCTCGCTCTCGGTCACCATCTTCGTCTACATCGCGATCACGTATATCACCATTGAGGTCGTCGATATCAGTGGGCTGGTTGCGGGTGACACGCCGGTGAGTGACGGTGGACTAGCCGCAGACGGCGAAGGGGCGATCGTTGCCATAGCCGCGGAGAACATCCTCGGTACTCTCGGTGCAGTCTTGATTGTGGCTGCTGCGCTTCTCGCCCTGGCTTCGACGGCGAACTCCGGGATCCTCTCGGCCTCCCGCTACCCCTTTGCGATGGCTCGGGACGGACTCGCAAACAACGAGTTTGGGGTCATCAACCAGTCGACCGGTACGCCAGTTATCTCGGTGATTGCGACCGGCGGTGCGGTGATTTTCATGGTCGTGTTCCTGCCGATCGACAGTGTCGCCCGCTTTGGCGCAGCCTTCCAGATTGTCGTGTTCATGCTCGTCAGCGGTGCGGTCATCGGCTTCAGAGAGGCCAATCCAGCCGAATACTCACCGTCGTATCTCTCCCCCGGATACCCGTACCTCCAACTGTTCGGTATCCTCAGCGGCGTCGCATTGCTTACGCAACTGAGTGCGCTCGCGTTTTTTGGAACAGTCACCATCACGACTCTCTCGGTCGTGTACTACTATCTCTATGCGCGACTCCAGGCCTCCACAGAGGGCGCGGTTAAGACCCAACTCAGAGACGAGATTGCTGAGACCGCCGAGGCACAGACGCAGTCACTACTCAACCGTGAAGGCGAGTACCGGGTTCTGATTGCGCTCTGGAACCCCTCCGACGCTGCAAACCACGACAGTCACAAGAACGACCTGCTTGATATCGTCTCCGCGCTGGACAGTCACGGACTGGATACCAGTGTTGATGTCGTCGAGTTCGACCAGACCCGGAGAGAGACGTTCAGCGAGAAACATCCCGACATCGACGGGGAGGAGCCACCATGGGTCGAAACATACGACGATGTCACGTACCGCAAGGTCAGCGCTCGCAACGTCAGGGAGTCTATCGTCGAGTACGCGACCTACAACGATATCGACGTTGTGGCGCAGGCTTTCGCCCCCGACGATGGACGGGTCGGGTTCGTTGCAGACGATCTGGAGTGGGTCATCGAGAACCTGGTGTGTGACAGTTTCGTTCTCAACGGCGGGGCACCCGACACTGTGGAGAAGGTAACGCTCCTGTCGAGCGGTCCAACGTACGTTCCAACGAAATTGTTACTTGCCGACGCCCTCGCTGTTGCACACACTGCCCATCTTGAAATCGTCCACCTCGTCGGCGAGAACGCCCCCGAGGAGTACCGCCGGGCAGAGTCGTCTCTTGATGCCGTCCAGGAGGAGCTGGTCGCGTCCAACTCGACACAGATCATCGAGACAGCCGATCCGGCCGACACAGCATCCAGTCACATCCGGGACGCTGATATCATGTTGACAGAGCTAGACCTCAGCACCATCTGGCGGCGCTTCCGCCCTGTTTCGACTGTCACGGCCGGACTCAACACCCCTCTCCCTGTCGTGTTCGTCTACTCAGACAATCTCTTGAACTACCAGACAATCTACAAGCGAGTCCTGATGCGGTACATCTTTCGCGGTCTCCGCTGACCGCCAGACGGTTCATACCCCTGTCTGATACTGTTGGCTGTGGCTCTCAGATCGGGTCCTTATCAAAAGCTGCGCCGGCGATACGGGGCGGCGTTTGCTTCGTTTTTATGTACGCGCCCGGTCGGCAAGCGCAGAGAGCGTGGGCGCGTCCCTGAGATCCGCGACTGTGCAGTACCACGCGCCTCTGACCCCGGTTTGGTCGTTCTTCACCGGCGTCTCAAGCGGGACCAGATCCTCGAACGTGAACACGACGACCCGGTTCTCGTCGGAGAACGGATCGATGAGTGCCGTCCAATCAGTTTCGTCCATCGGTCCCGGGTTCCCGCGGGTCTGTGTGACCCGGTCTGTCACCCGTGCGTAGTGTGTGATGCTCGATACGGGGGCAGTCCTGTAAAAGGCCATGTACTCGAAGTCTTTCCGGGTTCGCTCGTAAGACTGCGGAGACGGATAGAATCCGTTCCGACAGCGTTTGAAGGTTTCTGCCTGTGTTGCCACGACACAGACCGACGCATCTCCCGGCGCGTCGTCGTCCGGACTGTCCTCGCTGAATCGATCTAGATCCATCTCGGTCGGTGTGTGGACACGGTGCCGGTCATTCTCCGGTGACTGGAATGTCGATCCCGGCTGTGGTCTCTGTCTCGTCGCTTTCCATCCGCGTTCCACCGTCGGCGATCGACGGTTCGGCGTCGAGGGTCGCTTCCAGGCCATCGACGGCAGCACCCATCAGGTAACCGGCAGCCCCGCCGAATCCGGATGCCACCCCCGTCGTGACAGGTCCGACCCGGCTGCCCGCCGTAGCCCCGAGCTTTGCCCCCGACTTTGCGAACTGTCGCGCGTTCTCTCGTGGCTTGTCTTCCGCGTTCGATTGCATGTTCGTCAGTACGTGTCCCGAACATTTGGATGACACGCCTCTGACGCCCCCGATATGGACCCCGTGTCACACCCTCTGTGTGGCTACACGGAATATGGACGGGAGCAGGCCTGCCGCTGCCGTCGGCGGCGGAGACAGATTGAATTTCCTTCGGACGAAGATAAATCAATGGGACAGCAGACCCTCGACGCCAGGGACATCACAGACCTTCGCGAGCGCTACCGGGCGCTTGTCGACGAACAGTTGCCCGCGGCCGCCCAGTTGGCGGGGACGTGGCCGATCCATCAGGATCATTGCTTCGCGCGTGTCGTCCTCGACACCATCTTCAGGGACGAGTGGTACGACCACGTCGATGGGAGACCCGCTTACGAACACCTGAGAGACGACGAACTAGAGGCGGCGATCCGGGTCGCCGAGCAGATGCTCGAACGCGGCGCTGCACTCGTCGCGGCGTTGAACGAGCAGTCGCTCCGGTGGCGAGACGAGCTGTGACCGGGCGCGGCCGGTCGCTGGTGCTTCGCTTTGATGGCAGTGTGCGGTACGGACCAGATAACGCCGACCCGCGGGCAGCGGCGATTGGATACGTTGTTGAGGAGGCAAAACCACTCATCGAGGGTTCCCACCAGCTGTCGACGTTTGTCTCAAGTACGCACGTCGAGTTCCGGGCACTCGTTGCCGGAGTGCAGGCGGTAGCCGCCCTGATGGATCACCACCGAATCAGCGACGTCCACGTGCGCGGCGACGCCGCCGCAGTCATCGACACGGTCGACCCTACTCGTCTCGCCGCTGTCGACGACGACATCTGTCGGCGGCGCGCCGAGCGTGTCCGTGACACACTCGCTCTGGTTCCGAGGGTCACCTACAAACAGGTCCGGCGCTACGAGAACGAGCGCGCACACGAACTCGCCACCCTTGCTTACGATCGCTCCGGCGAACCTCGACACTGATACGGATGCGAGCGCATACCCTCGCTTCCGGCGAGTAACGAGTGTTCGCCCTGGCAAAACGAGAAGCGGACAGGCGGCGGTTCCCACGGCGGCGACCGGCCTCCGATGTGACCGCGTTGACCGGGCTACAGTCCTACAGGAAAAAACCAGCAACGT
>JAQCMX010000228.1 GCA_028274885.1 Haloarculaceae archaeon | reverse complement strand
TGCTGGGCGAGGGCCCGCGTCGGGTGGACCGTCGAAACCCAGTCGGTCCCCATCCGGGCCTCCCTGATCCCCGTGCGGGCGCTTCGGTACCCGCGCTGGCGCTCGTCGGGAACGTCTGCCGTCTCTGTGGTGTTGCGGGTGCCCCGCAGTGACAGAACGCTGTCGGCACGCTCGTAGAGCCCACGTTCGTATGCAGGATCCGCCTCGAAACTGCCGTCGTGGGCGCGGAGATAGGCCCGTGTCAGTTCGTTGGAGGTGTATCTGGCGAGGAGGTTTGCGTTTCGCTCGCCGAGTTCCGTCGCGACGCCGACCGCCAGGTCGTGGGCGCCCTCGCCGACATGGACAATAACGTCGTCGCCTGCCTCGATACGGGCACTCCACCCGACGAGCGTCGCCGCGTGGTCGTGGATGCGCTGGTCCATACGAGTGCTTCGAAGCGCCATAACAAAACTGCTGGGCATTCCTCGGAGCTCTCCGGACCGGGGTATCGAGCGCGCAAACACCGAGTGCGTCGTGGTTCCGGGAGAAGCGTCGCCGGATCGGACACCCGTCGTCGAAAAAATACAGAAATGTTGGCGAACCGATCAGTCGTCGGCGGGTGCGCCGCCGCTTTCTTCGTGTTGTTGTTTGACGTGTGCCAATTTGCCGCCGTCGGCAAGGATCTGTCGCTCGCGGTCGGAGGCATCGAGGATGCCCGTCGTTTCCCAGTCGTCATTGACGCGAATGGTGAACTCCTCCTGGCCCGACCGAACCGCTTTCGCGATGTCGTCGACGATCTCGATGTCGTCGCCCTGTTCGATGTTCTCGTAGGCTTTCTCGTCGATTTCGAGGGGGAGAAGTCCGAAGTTGAACAGATTCGCGCGGTGGATCCGGGCGAAACTCTGTGCCAGGACCCCCTCGATACCGAGGTACATCGGGCACAGCGCGGCGTGTTCGCGCGAGGAGCCTTGGCCGTAGTTCTCGCCGGCGACGAGGAATCCGCCGTCGCTCTCGAGGGCGCGCTCGGCGAAGGTATCGTCCACCCGCGAAAGCGTAAACTCAGAGAGTTTCGGGATGTTCGACCGGTACATCAGGATGTCCTGCGTGGCAGGGATGATATGATCGGTCGTGATGTTGTCGTCCATTTTCAGCAGTGCTTCCCCCTGGAGGTGCGTATCCAGTGGGTCTTTCAGTGGCACGTCGCCGATGTTTGGCCCCTTGACGAGACCGTCATCGACGGCGTCGTCGGGCCCGATAATGTCGCTTTCGGCGCCCTCGTACTCCTCCGGGAGTTCGAGTCCCGGGGGCTCGAGATCGTTGAGTTCCTCTGCGAGGTCGCGTGGATCGATTATTTCGCCTTTGAGCGCCGACGCGGTGGCGACCTCCGGGGAGCAAAGGTAGACGTTGTCGTCCTCGATGCCGGACCGCCCCTCGAAGTTGCGGTTGAACGTCCGCAGTGAGACGGAGTCGCTGCCGGGCACGTGGCCGATGCCGATACACGCACCGCAGGTCGACTCCGAGAAGTTGACACCGGCCGCCATCATCTCGGCCGTCCACCCCTGGCGGGCGAGCATCTCGCTTGCCTTTTTCGATCCGGGTGCGACGATCATCTCCGTGGTGAGGTTCACCGTCCGACCGTCGAGCATCTTCGCTGCCGGGAGGATATCCTCGTAGCCACCGTTCGTACAGGAACCGATGACGACCTGCTCGACCTCGGCACCGGCCGCCTCCCGGACCGGTACGACGTTGTCGGGCATCGACGGCTTGGCGATCAGCGGCTCCAGTTCCGAGAGGTCGACCGTAACCTGGTCGTGGTACTGGGCGTCCTCGTCGGGCTGGAGTTTCTCGTAGTCCTCGCCGCGACCGACACGTTCGAGGTAATCTTTGGTCTGTTCGTCGGTCGGGAAGATGCTCGAAGTCGCTCCCAGTTCCGTCCCCATGTTGGTGATTGTCATTCGCTCGGGGGCGGTGAGCGTCTCGACACCTGGACCGGTGTACTCGAAGATCTTGCCGACGCCGCCCTTGACGCTCAGTCGGCGAAGCATCTCCAAAATAATGTCTTTCGCGGTCGCCCACTCGGGAAGTTCGCCCTCGAGGCGGACGTTGACAATCTCCGGCATCTCGACGTAGTAGGCGCCCCCACCCATCGCAACTGCGACGTCCAGGCCACCCGAGCCGATCGCAAGTTGACCCAGTCCACCCGGTGTCGGGGTGTGACTGTCCGAGCCGAGCAGCGTCTTGTTTGGGGCCGCGAAGTTCTCACGGTGGACGTTGTGACAGATACCGTTGCCCGGTCGCGAAAAGTACGCGCCGAACGTGCCGGCCGCAGATCGCAGGAACCGGTGGTCGTCCGTGTTCTTAAAGTCGAACTGATAGGTCTGGTGGTCACAGTACTGTGCTGCGAGTTCTGTCTGGATCTCGTTGAGACCCATCGCCTCGAACTGCAGCCAAACGAGTGTTCCGGTCGTGTCCTGGGTGAGGACCTGATCGATTTCGATGCCGATTTCCTCGCCGGGTTCGAGTTCGCCCTCGACGAGATGGTCCGAAAGAATCTTTTCTGTTACTGTCTTTCCCATAGCATCCCAATCTCGACTGTGCGCGGACATAAATCATGTTGTTCGGTCGAACGCGGGCGTCCCCTCTGTCTCCGCCACACGGTCCGTAATATAAACTGTACCGGGATCAGCCCCGAAAATTTTTATTAGGGACGAATCTAAGCTGTCAGCGATCGAGGGCGCTCGGAGCGGAACTGCTTTGCTCACACGCATACGATGATCCGGTATGTTCAGAGGCGGCAGTTTCGTCGCGGAACAGTTCGGAGCCGTGCGGGACGCCCAGATCCAGCCAAACGGGGTCGACCTCACGCTCGGGGCTGTCTTCGAGCAAACTGAACCGGGTCGCATCGAGCGCGGTGGCAAAACCGTGGGCAAGCGACGGGAACTCAGTCCAGCCGAAGGAACGTATCGGCTCGATCCCGGTGGGTACGTCGTTCGGTACGCCGACCGGATTCGTATCCCCGAGGAACACGTCGGTTTTCTGTACCCTCGCTCGTCGCTCCTTCGGAACTCCTGTATGCTCGATACCGCTGTCTGGGATGCCGGGTACGAGGGTCGCGGGGAGGGGTTATTGGAGGTCTACCACGGGATCGAACTCGAGCAGGGGGCACGGATCGCCCAACTCGTGCTCGCCCGGGCCGACCACGAGGACACCTACACCGGCTCCTACCAGGGGGAAAACACCGATCCCGGCGGGTGATCGACCCTGTCCGTGGTGATGGTCCCGGGTGTCTATTACTTTTTTATCATCGACTG
>JAQCMX010000219.1 GCA_028274885.1 Haloarculaceae archaeon | reverse complement strand
TACGTCGTCGAGGAGGCGTAGGCACCGTAATCGAAGGGGGTGATATCGGTATCCGAGGACGTGACGACGATATCCTCCGGGTCACACCCGAGCGTTTCGGCAGCCACCTGTGTGAACATCGTGTCGTTGCCACTGCCGGTGTCGACGCCACCGACCTCAAGATGAAAGGATCCGTCCTCGTTCATCCGTATCTGAGCAGCGCCGAGTTCCTTGCCCGCGACGCCGCTTCCCTGTGCGATCAGCGCCATCCCGACGCCACGGTGACGACTCTCCTCCTCGGGTTGCTCGAGATCGTCGTACCCGATTGCCTCTCTCCCGCGCTCGATACACCGCCGGACACCACACGAGCGGATCCGTCTGGCAAACCTGTCGTCATCTTTGAGTATCGCCGCCGCCTGGTCCAGGTCACCTTCCCGGACGGCGTGTTGTTTCCGGAACTCGATCGGGTCGGTACCGATCTGTCGGGCAACCTCATCGAGGTGGGCCTCGAGTGCGAAGTGGCCCTGTGGCGCCCCGTAGCCACGCATCGCAGCCCCCATCGGAAGGTTCGTGTGGACGACCTCGCCTTCGAACCGGGTGTTCGGGACCCGCGGATACAGCGGCAGGGCCTTCGTACCGACGTTGCTCGCGACGGTCATCCCGTGGGTGCCGTACGCACCCGAGTTCTCCCGGACCGAGATATCTATCGCCGTCAGGTTGCCGTCGTCGTCGACCGCGGTTCGACATCCAAGCTCCATTGGGTGTCGAAACCGCAGGGCGGTGAACTCCTCCTGGCGGCTCATCTCCAGTTTGACCGGGACCCCGGCCTGCTGGTGCAACGCAAAGGCGATAGGTTCGATTGCCATCTCCTGTTTCGACCCGAACCCGGCGCCGACGCGTGGCTTGATCACCCGGATATCTCGGATCGGCACGTCGAACAGATGCGCGAGCTGTCGGCGGGTGTGGTTTGGCACCTGTGTGGCCGTGATGAAATTGTACCGGTCGTCCTCGTCCGTGTACGCGATTGTCGTGTGCGGTTCCGGGACACAGTGAGACTGGTATGGGGTCTCCCACTCGGTCTCTACGAACTGCTCGTCACTGGCTCGCTCGAACGCCGTCTCGACGTCACCGATTTCGCCGTCGAACCGCGAGACGATGTTGCGGCTGTACTCCGCACCTGTCTGTTTGTTCTCGACCTCGTCTGGCTCCATGACCGTCGGGGCGTCAGGATCGGTTGCCGCCGCCGTGTCGAAGACCGCCTCGCGCTCGTCGTACTCGATGGAGATCTTCCGTGCGGCGCGGTCGGCGGTGTCGCTGTCTGTCGCCGCAACTGCCGCGACCGGGTCACCCACAAACCGGACGTGTTCGCGCAGGACGGTCATATCCCAGGGGCTCGGCTCGGGGTAGGACTGGCCGGAACTGGAGTAACGCCGGTCCGGGACGACCTCATCCCACGGCGTGATAACGGCGAGGACACCCTCCATCTCCTCGGCCGCGCTGGTATCGATGTCGGTAACGTACCCGTGTGGGATTTCGCTCCGGACGACGGTCCCTTCGGCCAGTTCAGGAAACCGGTCACGGTAGTCGGCCGTGTACCGCGCATCGCCGGTGACGATCTTCCGTGCGTCGTACTTTTCCGTGTCGGAACTGATGCTCTCGCGCTCCCCTGGCGATTTCCGGTTGTCGGCCGACTCGTCCCACCCCATCGGGTTTGTCTCGTCTTGCAGATCCACCACGCCATCCGCGATGTCGTCGGCGGATTCGTCTGGACGGCTCATCTACAATCACCCCCAGCACAGTCCGATGTGGTCCCGCCTGCATCTTCACCAACCGTCGTTCGGTTCTCGACCCTCGTTCCGCCGTCCGCGGCAACCCCCGCACCGTCAATCCGATCTGACGCATCCAGCACCGCTTCGACGATCTTTTTATATCCGGTACACCGACAGAGATTGTCCGAGAGACCCTTCCTGACCTCCGCTTTAGATGGATCCGGGTTCTCCTCCAGTAGAGCGACCGACCGCAGTATCATCCCGGGAATGCAAAACCCACACTGCAACGCCGTGCTGTCGACGAACGCCCGCTGGACAGGGTGAAGATCCCGCTGTGTGCCCAGCCCCTCGATAGTTGTCACCTCGGCGCCGCTGGCCTTCGATGCGGGAACGACACACGAGTTGCGCGCCTCCCCGTCGACAAGTACCGTACAGAACCCACACGCACCGGTGTCACACCCGCGTTTCGCGCCGGTGTACCCGTTTTGACGCAACACGTCCAGCAGGCTATCCGTTTTTTTTGCCTCGAACGTACGACTCTGACCGTTCAATTCCAGTTCGATATTCATCCGTACTCTCCCCTGGCGAACATCGGTTATACTGGCCACATATTTGAATCCGAAATGTAAAAATGTACGCTTCGGACCGATATTTATCACCGCGGGGCTCACGTCATAGTATCGACATGTTCGAACCTGTCGACATCGACCAGTCCGTTGTTGGTGAGTCGGTAGGCAGGGATCACCTCGAGCGCGAGGAAGGTCAGGACGTGGAGGCCACCCTCGTGGTCGAACCCGAGCGCCCGCGCACAATCTTCCACCCGCTCGAAGTCGGCTTTTACCTCCCCGAGTGGTCTATCCGACATGAGTCCGGCGACCGGTAACGCCAGCGATGCCGTCTGCTCTCCCTGTGGATCGTAGACAGCCACGCCGCCGCCACTCTCGCGTAGTATGTTCGCTACCTGTGCCATTGCTTCGAAGGAGGTGCCGGTGACGAGGCAGTTGTGCGCGTCGTGGGCCACGGTCACCCCCACCGCTCCCCGGTCGAGACCGAGACCGTGAACGAAACCGTTGCCGACACCTTTGTCGCCGCCGTGGCGTTCGATAACCGAGATGGGCAACACGTCGGCAGCCGTATCGGCACCGAGGACGTTCCCGGCGCCGTCGGGGCCGCCTTCGGCCGGGGACAGTTCGTGTTCCATCCGGGCAGTCTGGAGGCGATCGAACGCGTCGATGACCCGGACGGTGGCTGACCCGTCGTGTTCGATCGCGAGATCGGCGGGTTCGACGGGTTGGAACGCCACCGTTCCGGTTTCTACCGCCGTCGGCGGCGGCTCCTGTGCGCCCTCGAACGGGTCGACGACGCCGTCGACGACGACGTGGTCGACAGCCCACGACTCCAGTTCCGAAAGCAACACGAGATCGGCCGGCGCGCCCGGTTCGACACGACCAAACGGGAGCCCGTAGCTCTCTGCGGTGTTGAGCGTCGCCAGTTGGACCGCCTCGACCGGATCGACGCCATGGTCGATTGCCGACTTGACCGCGTAATCGACACCCCCTAGTTCGACCAGTTCGACGACATCCCGGTCGTCGCTGCAAAGCGACAGGCGACGACTATCGACCGCTGTGTCGTTCACAAGGGGGATCAGATCCGCCAGATTCTTCGAACACGATCCTTCCCTGATGTAAACGCGCAACCCGGCCCGTAGTTTCTCCAGGGCCTCCTCGCGCGTGACGCTCTCGTGGTCGTTGTCCAGATGCCGGGCCACCGTCTGTAGATCCCCGCCGGTGACACGCGGGGCGTGACCGTCGACGGGCAGGCCGCGGTCGCGGGCCGCCTCGATCTTTCCGTGAACGGTGTCGTCGCCGGCAAGCAGGCCGGGGATGTTCATCACCTCACCGAGCGCAACCACGTCGTCGGCCGTCAGCAGGTCCGCGACGGCGTCGACCCCCAACCGGGCGCCCCCATCCTGCAGGTCTGAGGCGGGAACCGACGACGGGACTGTAAACCGTGCTTTGAGCGGCGTGTGTCGGGCGTCCGCGATCATGGCCCGAACCCCCGCTGCTCCACAGACGTTCGCAACCTCGTGGGGATCCGTGACGATGCTCGTCACACCCCGCGGGAGGACTGCAGCCCCGTACTGTGGCACCGTCACCATCGAGGACTCGACGTGCACGTGGGCGTCGATGAGGCCCGGCGCGATGTATCCTGTCTCGATCCTGCGGTCCGCGGGTCGGTCAGCGAAGCCGACAACCATCCCGTCGTCGACCGCGACGGTGGTCTCCCGGAGGATGCCGTTGTTGACGTCGACGAGCGTCCCGTGAATCGTCAGGTCGACAGCATCGCTCATGTGGTCGTGTCGTCGAGTTTCGTCCTGATCTTCTCGGCGGTGATCGGCATCTCTGTGATGCGGACGCCGACGGCCTCCCGGATGGCGTTGCTTAACGCCGGTGGCACCGTGTTCGTCGGCACCTCCGCGACTGACTTCGCCCCGAAGGGTCCGGTCGGTTCGTGCGTCTCCACGAGGATCGACTCGATCGGCGGCGACTCACTCGCCGTCCGGAACCCGTAGTCGTCGTAGGATTCGACTTCGACGTGGCCGTCCTCGTCGACGGTGATCCCCTCGGTGACCGCCATTTCGTAGCCCATGTGATTGGCACCCTCGATCTGGCCCTCGGCCATGCCAGGATTGATCGCGACCCCACAGTCGACTGCGACGACGAGTTTGTTGACCTCGAACTCGCCGGTCCGTTCGTCGACGGTCACGTCCGCAAACTGGGCGGCAAACGGCGGCGGACTCTCCTCGGTGCTGAAACTGCCCTTGCCGAGGATGTGCTCTCTCGTCTCGTCGCCGTAGACGGATTCGTACCCGATCTCCTCGAAGGTGACGCTGTCGCCACTCACGGTACTGTACACTTCCCCGCTCTCGGTCTCCAGCGCGTCGACGGGCTCCTCTAGCATCCGGCTGGCCCACTCCAGGATCCGGTCGCGGGCGTCGGACGCTGCCTTCTTTACCGCACGGCCGCTGATATACGTCGTCGAGGAGGCGTAGGCACCGTAATCGAAGGGGGTGTTGTCCGTGTCCGAGGTTTTCGGGATGATCGCACGCTCGTCACAGCCGAGTTCCTCGGCGGCGATCTGAACGAAGGCGGTATCAGCCCCGGTTCCGATGTCGACGCCGCCAACCTGCAGGTGAAAGGACCCATCCTCGTTCATCATGATCTGGGCAGCACCGAGTTCGTCCCCGGCAACGCCCGTTCCCTGCGCCGACAGCGCGACGCCGATACCGCGGTGAAGATGGTCGGCCTCCGGCTGGTCGATGTCGTCCCAACCGATGGCCTCTTTCCCGCGTTTGACACACTCGTCGAGACCACACGAGCGGATGCGTCGTTCGGCCCCTTCCCCACCCATCATGCCGGCGATTTCGTCGAGATCACCGATCTCCATGTAGTGGTCCTGCCGGATTTCGATGGGATCAAGATCCAGATCCCGTGCCACCTCATCGAGATGCCCTTCCAGCGCGAGCGTGCCCTGTGGTGCGCCGTACCCGCGCATCGCTCCGGTCTGTGGAACGTTGGTGTGGACGATATCGGCCTCAAAATGAATCCGTGGAACCTTCGAGTACAGCGGGAGCGGTTTCGCGCCGACGTTGCCTGCAACAGTCATCCCGTGGCTGCCGTAGGCGCCGGTGTTCGACAGCGCGTAGAGTTCAAGCGCCTCGATGGTGCCGTCCTCGGTAACTGCCGACCTGGCACGGACCTGCATCGGGTGGCGCGAGCGCATCGCATAAAACTCCTCCTCGCGCGTGGCCTCGTACATCACCGGTCGATCAGTCGCCAGCGTCAGCGCGAGCGGAATCGGTTCGACGACCATCGCCTGCTTGCCACCGAACCCGCCGCCGACGCGGGGCTTTTTGACCCGGATATCCCGGATCGGGATGTCGAACAGATGCGCGAGCTGTCGGCGCGTGTGGTTTGGCACCTGCGTGCTCGTGATGAGGACCTGTCTGTCGTCCTCGTCCGTGTACGCGATCGTTGTATGTGGTTCGACGTTGGCGTGTGATTGTCTGATCGTCTCCCAGCTGGTCTCGTGGACGTGTACATCCTCCCGATCGTAGGCCTCCTCGACGTCACCGAGACGTCCCTCGATGTGGGACATCCGGTTGCGCGAGTAGTCGTGGCCGACGATCTTGTTCTCGACATCGTCATCCCCGAACAGCTGGGGAGCATCCTCGCTGAACGCCACCTCGGGGTCCAACACGTAGTCGTACTCCTCGTAGTCAACGTCGATCGCCTCGACCGCGGCCGCAGCCGTCTCGGTGTCCTCGGCGGCGACGGCAGCTATCGGGTCACCGACGTACCGCACCCGGTCGGTGAGCACCTGCATATCCCACGGACTCGGCTCGGGGTAAGACTGGCCTGCGCTGGTGTACTTTCCATCCGGAACTGTCGGCGAATCGGGCGTCAACACGGCGTGGACCCCATCCATCGCCTCGGCGTCGGTCGTGTCGATATCGACGACACGACCGTTTGGAATCTCGCTTCGTAGCACCTTCGCATGGACGAGCTGTGGGAATCGCCGCGCCTGGTCGGCGGTGAACGTCGCATCGCCGGTGACGAGCTTGCGGTCGTCCTGTTTCTCGGGTCGTTTGGAGACGCTGCTGCGCTCCTCCGGCGCCAGATCGTTGTTGTCGGGTTCGTCCCACTCGAGTGGGTGCTCCTCCTCCGTCTCGACTGTCTCAGTCTTGGGAACAGGCTCGGACGCGGTGCCGCCGTCCGAAACGGGTTCGTCCTCGCTCATCGTGTGCCTCCATCGGTCGCGACCTGTCTGTTGGCCACCCGGTCTGCCGCATCCAGGATTGCGGCGACCGGTTTGGTGTAGCCGGTACACCGGCAGATGTGGTCGTCTAGTGCCTTCCGGACCTCCGTCTCGGTCGGATCTGGGTTCTCCGCAAGCAACGCCTTTGCCTCGAGTATCATCCCCGGTATACAGAAGCCACATTGGACCGCAAAGTGATCGACAAACGCCTCCTGAATCGGGTGCAAATCGTCCTGTGAACCGAGACCCTCGATGGTCTGTATGTTGGCTCCGGCAGCCTCCCTCGTGGCCATCCCGCAGGCCATCTCCGGGGCGCCATCAACCAGTACCGTCGACGCGCCACACTCACCACCGTCACAGCCACACTTCACACCGGTGTAACCCGCCGACCGCAGTGCGGTCGCCAGGTCGGTGTCCGCCGATTCGACAGTCGTCTGTGTACCGTTTATTGTTAGTTTCGTCGTCATAGTTGTCCTGAAAGTCGGTCGCACGGCCGTGCCGGGTCCCGGCACGCTCATGTGTGGAGTTCCACAGCGCTTGCGACCAAACTGTACGTGTGTTTCCAGTAAATTGTTGTGGGCGCCACATACAAATAGCTGGTGCGGAGGCGGAAAAGATAGTCAGCTCCTCGCGAAGGCTACATCACCTGTGTACACTCGTTACGGCTTGACCTCCTGTGCACGCTCGCGTGCCGCCTCAAGATCAAGTGACTCGGCAACCTCGTGAGCATGTTGTCGGATGCCCGCCGCGTCAACCACCTGGACCTCGCCGTCTGCCATCAGCACCTCACCGTCGACCATCGTGAACTCGACGTCCTCGCCCCGGGCCGAAAACACCAGATGTGAAAGTTCGTCGTACAGCGGGGTTGCACGCGTGGTGTCCGTCGAGAGACCGATGATGTCTGCGCGCCACCCTTCACGGAGCTTCCCAAGGCGGTCGAACCCTGCCGCCTGTGCGCCGTTGTAGGTTGCCATCTCGAAGATGAGTGGGGCCGGGGTCACCGTGGGATCGAGGGTGTCAACCTTCTGGAGTGCGCTCGCCTGTTTCATCTCTGTGAACGGATCGAGCGTATTGTTCGAAGGCGGGCCGTCGTTGCCGAGGGCGACGTTGATCCCGCGGTCGAGGTAGTCAACGACCGGTGCGATCCCGCTTGCGAGTTTCATATTCGACGAAGGGCAGTGTGTGACGTGGGTTCCGGTCTCCGCCAGCAGTTCGCGTTCGGAGTCGTCTGTCCAGACACAGTGTGCGAGAACGACGTCGTCGCCGGTCAGTCCCACCTCATCGAGCCAGTGGATATTGCGCATTCCGGTGTCTGTTTTCACTGTCTCAATTTCGCCCTGATTTTCGCTCGCGTGGGTGTGAATACGGACGCCCTCGTATCTGTCCGCCAGGTCGCGGGACCCGCGGAGACACTCCTCGGTACAGGAGACGGCAAACCGTGGTGTGACGGCGTACCGAATCCTGTCGTCGAAACTGCCGTGGTACTCCTTGATCAGCCGTTCTGTCTCCCCGAGTGCGTCGGCGGTTGGCTCGAGCAGTCCCTCCGGCGAACGCTGGTCCATCAACACCTTGCCGAGCAGACCGCGGATCCCCATCTTGCCGGCAGCCTCGAACGCACGCTCGGCGTGAGCGACCGAGAGATGATCGATCGCGGTCGTCGTCCCGGTTTCGATCAGTTCGAGATAACCGAGCCTGGCAGCGGTTTCCATCTCGTCGGCGGTCAGCGTCGCTTCCATCGGCAGGATGTAGTCGAACAACCAGTCCAGTAGTTCGCGGTCCTCGGAGATGCCCCGGCCGAGACTCTGGACCGAATGGATGTGCCCGCCGACCATACCTGGCATGACGATATCATACCGTTTCTCACGGTGGTCCGGATACTGCTCCCGGAGGGCTTTCGCGTCGCCGACAGCAGTAATCTCCGAGCCACCTACGACGACAGCACCCTCCTCGATAATTGTTGAAGAATCGGTTACGACGGTTCCTGAAACGATCATTCCGACCGTGTTTCTCAAACATAATACATAAACGCTTCGATGGCAGGCGGCGTAAATAGATCCGCCGTCTGACCGGTCAGTGTGGCCCCTCGATGGGTGTGTCCTCCGGTCCAACCGGCGTCTCGAAAAACGTCGAGAACGCGAACGTGTCGGTTATCCCTGCGAGCGCCCGGAGTGTCGGTACCCCGAGATTGGTTTCACTTCCACGTGCGGGTGCGCTCACCTGCACGGCCTCACCAGCCCCTGTCTGGACCTTGGCCAGTTCCACCTGCGCGTACTCGTTCGTGATCTGGAAACCTGGCGACTCCGAAACGCGTTCGCCCCCGGTCAGCGGTACCTCGTCGCTCTGGACGGCCGCAGTCTCGGCGGCGACCGTAGCAAGGTTGGATCGTGACCGTTGCCAGGTGATGCTCTCCAGGATCATGGCGTCGAGGCGGACCGACTCACCACCGGCAGCGATTTCGGCTCGCCGGCCCCGCTTTGTCCGGAGGTTGCTGACGATAACCTGGCCGCCGTCGAGGGATATCTCCGACTCCCGGGTCGGACCGACAGCGGACGGTTGCGATGGCTGATCTGTCATAACAGGGGCAGTGTGAGGTTCTTCGTCGACAGAATAGAGTGGTCGAGATAAACGGTTCGGTCCGAGATGCGGAAACTGTCGCCCTCCGGGACGAGTGTCGTCTCGCGCTGTGCGCTCAGAACGGCATGGTCGGCCGTATCACCCTGACTCCGGTAGACAAGCTGGTTGTTCCAGACCGTTATGGGGTTTCCGACATCGCTGAGACGGACGGAACCGATGTGATGGCGGACACGGGACCGGGGATTCTCCGACCAGGCGTACTCCTTGCTGATCTTCTCGACACGCTCAGAGAGCATGTCGTAGTCGTCTCTGACATAGAACGTCTCGTCGCTGAACGCCGTCCGGTCGGAGCCAGGGCCGTGGTCGCTCCGGATCGGAACCGTCAGAACGATATCCTCATCAAGCAGAGAGAGCCACTCCTGCATCTCGAAGCGGTCGAGCAGGTCGGCCTCGTAGTAGAGAAACTGTTCGACCTGGTGTTGGGTTTGGGCGTCTGCGGCCGTCGACTGTGGCAGGGCGGGGGAACTCACCTGCGCCCGCCCCCGTTTGACATCGTCTCCTGCCAGGCGCCGTACCAGGTGCGAGAGTGGCGCTCGTCGAAGTACAGCCCCTTCGTCGTCACCTCCGCTGGTCCGTGGACAGGGTCGTCGGTCACTTCGACCCCCTTGCTCATCCCGTCCATCCCGAGTTGAATGTTGCCCAGTGTCTCGTTTTCGTCGAGAGTCATCGATTTGGTGCTGTTGGAGATACCGCTCCAGACCACCAGGTCGTCCGCCTCGAAGGCGCCGCCAGGGCTCAGACTCTCCCAGCCACGGTGTGACTCGGCTTTGAACTCTTCGCTGTCTGCCAGTTCCTTCGGAATAAGCCACCAGTTGGTGACCTCCGTCTTACCGGGACCGCGGGGCTGCCAAACGCGGATCGAAACCCACGGTCCGCCCCAGCCTGCGGACTGGACCCCGTGGATGTAGGACATGTTTGGAAAGATGGTGCCGTTGTGAAACACAGAGCGGCCAGCGAGTTCGATCTGGTTCTCGCTAAGTTCCGGATCGAGATGCTCAGTCAGTTCGTCCGGATAACCCATGAACGTCTCCTCGTCGTCTAGCAGATAGTACCCGCCCGAGTGTACGTCCGTGCAGGCGAGATACGACGCCTCCGGGAAATCTTCGATCTCTTCCCACGGCCCCTCACCGAGGGACGTCTCCAGGCCCGCCTGGTGGGTCGTCAACACGTGATAGGAGTCCCCAGCGAAGCTCTCAGAGGAGGTTTTCCAGTCGTGTGCCGCCTCCCACCTGTGTGGCTCGCCGACAACGGTCATCCCCTCCTCTGTGAGGCCAAACAGCACGTCCAGATACCAGGTAAAATCGCCGAGATACGCCTCCAGCGAGGGGCCCTCGTTCGCGATTCGGGCAAACAGCAACCCCTGGTAGCTGTCGAGTTGTGCCTCCTCCAGTTCGATCTCCTCTGTGTCGAGCTCGGAGTACGCCTCCTTCATGTGTGGCGCACCTTGCAACGTGCCGTCGTTTTTGTACGTCCAGCCGTGATACGGGCACCGGAAGTGCGACGTGTTGCCGCTCTCTGCGGTACAAAACTGTGCACCCCGGTGCATACAACTATCCAGAAACGCGTGTAACTCCCCGTTTTCGTCGCGGACGATAATAAACGGGTCCTCGCCGATGTACCGCCGCGCGTAATCGCCTGGCTCTTCGAACTCGGAAATGTGGCCGACAAACACCCAGGAGTGGGCAAAAATGCGCCGCAACTCGGCCTGGTAGATGTCCTCGTCGTTCATGATTTTCAGCGGGTACTTCCCATCCTCCAAGGCCTCACCGGTCCTGGAGACAAGTTGATCAACTCTGTCCCCATCGGTATCACTCTTGCTGGACATTG
>JAQCMX010000196.1 GCA_028274885.1 Haloarculaceae archaeon | reverse complement strand
ACGACATCGACACCAGACTCACGAAGACCGGCCGCCACTGCGTCGACAAGCAACTCCCCACTATCCCGGGGGTCCCGTCCGACGACAACGGAGGACGCATCGACGCCGAGTGCCCGCCCGACCGAAAGCGCAAGTGAGGCCGTGACCGTCTCGCCGACCGGCCCGCGGATACCGCTCGTGCCGAACATACCGCCCGTACGAGTGCCCACCTCTTTGTTATGTTGGCTGTACTGCCAGCGGTTGAGGTTCTTTCGTGTAAAACAATCATCGCCTAACGGTACTCGGTGGGATCTCAGTCGCGGGCACGACCGGCCCGGTATAGCTCATACTGTTGGCTGTACGTCTTTCAGGAATTTCGCCACCACGTGATGGCGAATATCGTGGATCAGATACAGCCAACAGTATTAAAGGGCTGCTATCTGATCTGCTCGCGGTACTGGGCGGGTGAGAGAAGCGAGTCGAACTCGCTGTCCGTGACGTCCTCGAGTTCGATCATCCAGCCGTCGCCGTATGGGTCCTCGTTGACCAGTTCAGGCTGGTCGATGAGCGCATCGTTCGTTGCCGAAACCGTGCCTGAAACCGGCGCGTAGATATCGGAGACGGCCTTGATCGATTCGACGACGCCGAAGTCGCTCTTGCGGTCGAGCGTCGCGTTCTCAGAAGGCAGTTCGACAAAGACCACGTCGCCGAGTTCGTCCTGTGCGAAATCGGAGATACCAACGCGAACACTACCGCTGTGTCGGCACGCCCACTCGTGTGACACCAGATACCGGCAGTCGTCCCGGATTTCGAATGTCATGGTAGGAAAGCCGGCGTGGTTGTATGTCCCTTCTTCGGTTCGCCACGGATGACAATCCGGACTGATCGTTCCTCGGAGGTGTATACTGCGGGCAGATATGCGAGCGCAATCGGGTCACCGAGTGTCGGGCTCATCGCGGCACCTGTGACGGTTCCGATCTGTTCTCCGTCGGTGTCTGTCACCACGTTGCCGACTAATGGGACCGCGTCTCCTAACGATCGTGCCCATCAAAGCGGAGATGGGAGCGATATTAGACGGACAGTCTCTGCTACGCTGGGACCTGATCAGAACCTCGTGGTCGTGTGGCCTTCCGGTGATGAGAGGATGAAAAACCAAAAAAGGCGGACTGGGGGTGGTGTGGTCGCCTACTCGACGCGTTCGACGATCGTCGCGATGCCCTGTCCGAACCCGATGCACATCGTCGAGAGACCGTACTGGCCATCACACGCGTCGAGTTGGTATGGGAGTTTGCCCACCAGGGCGGCACCGGTCGCGCCGAGAGGGTGACCATGAGCGATTGCTCCGCCCCAGACGTTGGTCCTCTCCCAGCTTGCGCCTGTGTCTTCCAGCCATGCAGTGATGACGGAAGCGAAGGCCTCGTTTATCTCGAAACGGTCGATATCCTCGACGGTCATCTCGTTGTCCGCGAGGATCTCCTCTGTTGCGGGGATCGGGCCGGTGAGCATCGTCAATGGATCGACGCCTACGACCTTCGTATCGACGATCCGTGCCATCGGCTCCCATCCGTGTTCCGCGATGGCCTCCTCCGAGGCGATGAGTGTGGCCGAAGACCCGTCGACGATACCCGAGGAGTTCCCGGCATGTAAGACGCCGTTTTCCTCCTCTCGGAACGATAGCGGGAGTTTGCTAAGCGTTTCCATGTCTGTCCCGGGTCGGGGATGACCGTCCTCTTTGACCGTGATCTGTTCCCCGTCGAGTTCGGTCTCGACAGGGACGACGTGGCTGTCGTAGGCGCCCGACTCCGCGGCGTCTGCCCACCGCTTTTGTGAGTCGAACGCGATCTCGTCGACCTCCTCCCTGGAGTGGCCCCACTGTTCGGCGATCCGTTCGGCCCCCTCACCCTGGGTTGTCACCTCGTCGAAATGTTCGAAGTACGTGTCTGTTATCGGCTGTCCCTCGAGATTCGGGTTCTGTCCCGGGTGATCACTCCCCATCGGGACCCGGGTCATGTGTTCGACGCCGCCGGCGATGACGACGTCTTGCAGTCCTGCACCGACCTGTCCGGCCGCAAAGTTGACCGCCTGCTGGGCGGAGCCACAGGCCCGGTTGAGTTGGACGCCGGGAACGTCGTCGCTCCAGCCAGCGACCATCGGTGCGATCCTGCCGATGTTCATCCCTTGCTCGCTGATCGCCGAAACACAGCCGTAGACGACATCTTCGATATCTGTTGTGCCGTCGAAACTGTTGCGCCTCTCAAGTGCAAGCAGCGGTTCGGCAGCAAGGTCCTGTGGGTGCGTGTCCCGAAACACCCCGTTTCGGTCTCCGAACGGTGTCCGTACCGCGTCGACTATGTACGCATCTGACATGTATCCACTATCGGTAGCCGGGGTCTTTATGCTTCGGTCCGTGGCGTCGTCGAACACCCCGAACAGATCGACACCAAACGGACCATCGAAGATGACCGATCGGGGACCGGCAGCATCTTCGGCGCGACTTTCCTGTACGAGACAGTCGAGTCCGTGGGTTGATCCGAACGAACCGTATCGATCCCTCGGGAATCCGTTCATAGAGCGTGGAACGGGACGGCACGGACTCCGACCTACAAGCTCATACGGTCGTGCGTGACGGTTGAACTTGACTTTCCCAGGAGACGGATCGATACCGGAAGACGCCTTTGTTCGCAGGGCATGGGCTGACCTTTTTACCTCGGCGACGGAACTGGTGGTATGCAGGAAACTCGCAGGGCAATTTTACGTGCAATCGATAGTGGGCCGGTTTCCGGTCCGGACCTCGCCGACAGGCTCGGTATTTCCCGCGCGGCAGTCTGGAAACACGTCGAAGCGTTGCGCGAGGATGGCTTCGAGATCGGGAGTGGGGAGGACGGCTACCGGCTCGACTCGGTTCCCGAGTTCGGCGGTGCTGCCGTGGAGTTCGGTCTGAACGCACCGTACACGATCGAGTACCACGATACCCACACTAGCACGAACGAGCGGGCCCGTGAACTTGCGACGGAAGGGGCCGAAAACGTCGTCGTTCTGGCCGACGAGCAGACAGGCGGACGCGGCCGACTCGACAGGCGGTGGGCTTCACCCAGTGGTGGTATCTGGCTGTCGGTCCTCCTGCGCCCGGACGTTCCAGCGACTCACGCCCCTGCATTCACGCTCGCAGCCGCAGTCGCAACTGCGCGTGCGGTGCGTGCGGTCGGCGGCGAGGCGTCGATCAAGTGGCCAAACGACGTACTCGTCGGGGGTGACAAGATCGCGGGGATCCTCACCGAAATGGAAGGCGAGGCGGATCGGATCTCCTGGCTCGTCGTCGGTATCGGCCTCAACGCGAACGTCGATCCGCCGGATCTGCCCGCGCAGCGAGCCACAAGTTTGCGTGCGGTGGTCGGGGACGTAAACAGACGTGGAGTCACCCAATCACTGCTGGAGGCGCTTGCCGACCTGACGACTGACCTCGACGAGATACTACCTGCCTGGCGTGAACTTTCGGGGACGCTCGGTCGGCGGGTCCGTATCGAAACCGCCGACAGTACCGTCACCGGTGAGGCCGTAGATGTCCGCTTTCCGGGGGCACTTGTGGTAGAGACCGAGGAGGGGCAGACCGAGGTAACCACGGGCGACTGCGAGCACCTACGTGGTACCTCGGGAACCTCCGATTCCGGGTAGCGACAACAGAGACTTTCCACCTCCGTCACGACCAGCACAGACGGATCGATGCCTCCGAGCCTTGAGGTAGCAGACGCCACTGGTTTCAGACCCTGGCAACGCTGGCACTGTTCACTCGCTGTCGTTTCCGACACGAACAGTCAATACGAGGATCGGGGGTCCCCGGAGGACACGTTCCGCCACACGTCCGAACAAAGGTCGGTTCACACCCGAGCGTCAGTGTGTCCCCACCACGACAATGCACATGTCTCCACGGCCGGGTCGGTCAGGCCACCTGTGCTGAGGGCGTCCACTGTGTGGATTGTGGCGTCGTGGCTGCGGGCCGACGTGGCCGGCGTGTTCGACTACCGTCCTGATCCTGGTCGAGCCGTCGGTCAGCAGGCGAATATCGTTGCGATCGGTTCGTCGACCCCGGCCTTTTTACCTCGACTCTGGAGTCACGATCGAGTCCACGTCGGACACGCCGGCACGGCGGACGACGGCCCTGACCGGATCCTGGGCGCCCGCAAGATTGTCCGACCCGCCGTCGAGGACGAGCAGATGTGCGTCTCGGCCTTCCGCTACGATGCCGCAGTTCAGTCCGGCGATTTCGGCGCCGTTTCGCGTCGCCATCGCGAGCACCTCCTGGCTCGTCGCGTCGGTGATCTTCTCGGTGAAGGCCATCTCACGGAACATCGAAGGGCTGTTGAGCATCACGTTGTCGGTCCCGAGTGCGACTGTTGTCCGGTCGAGCAGGTCTCTGACCGGCGGTTTCCCCACGCCTGTCGCTGCGTTCGAGCGCGGACAGACTACCACTGGGGTCTCACTGTCGTCGATTCGCTCGAGGTGTAACTGCTGGGCGTGGACCATATGCACCAGAAAATCCGGCTCCAGATCGAGCGCTGGGTTGATATCACTGCTGTCGACCTCGCCGGTGTGGATCCCGAAAAGTTTGTTCTCGCGGGCGGTTGCGGTTCGTTCCTTCGAGAAGTCACCATCGCCAGCCCCGCTCGCGCCGAACCCGTCGCTCGCTTCCATCGCCGCGGTCGACCCCCGGCCCAGCACGATCGGTGTTACTGGCACGCCGGTTGCAGCTTCCTTGATAGCACGAACGCCCGCGAGTCCGCCCTCGCGGAATTCGAGGAAGGTTGCCGTTCCAGTCCTGTGCATGAACTGCATCGTCCGGCTCATCGCCCCGACCAGTTCATCTCTGTCGGCCTCGGCGAGGAGCCGGTGTTTCAGCCCGCCGGGTGGCGCCACCAACTCCTCGAGTGAGAGCCCTTCCCCAGCTTCCTTCGCGATCGAGTCCCCAATATGGGTGTGTGCGTTCACGAACCCAGGTGTGATCAAGCAATCACCGCGGGCGTCACCCTCCTCGATAGATTGGATCTGTCCGTTTTCGATGACAACGCGGCCCTCAACCGGATCGAACGAGCCACCGCGGATGATCGTCCCTTCGAGAAGCATATCCAACGTATGGATGCCGTCCCTTTGAACGCACCGCTGTTGGCCGGCGGTCGTGTCCGGATCGATCCACGGGC
>JAQCMX010000194.1 GCA_028274885.1 Haloarculaceae archaeon | reverse complement strand
GCCCGTGTGTCAACAGCACGTAATCAGGACTGTCGATGTCCGCCGGCTCAAGTGCCGTTTTCGGGTTGTCAAAAAACGGATCAATGAGCAGACTGGTCGAGTCGAGTTGGACGTGCCACGTCGAGTGGCCGTGCCAGGTAAGTTCCATTGCATGTGATTGTTCGTCTGAACCGCACTTAAGGGTATATCCTCGACTCCTGACGGGACCTTTCCTGACCGGAAGTGACGTGAAACAGTCGTGTTCCGTGGAAGCGGTACAGACTCGCAATAATCACTATGAGACCCGGGCCACCGCATTTGATCGGGGGAGAAGGCTCCAGCGTTGACAGTCAAAGGGCAAGTCGGGTCAACAATCACATTCAGGTGGACATCGAAGAGTCCCGAGATACGGAATCTGCGTCGTGTCAAGCCACAGTTTGGGTCCGGCAACGGATTTATTTTTCTTCCGACTAATAATGCATATGGAAGAGGAGGTTTCTCGACGTAAGTTACTCGCTGCCGCTGGTTCTGCCCTCTCCGCGTCGATTGCTGGTTGTTCGTTCGAGGCTCCAGGTTCGACGGGAACGGCAGCGGAAAACGCGGAACAAAACCCCGAACCGGGGGACTTTCCCGAGGAGTTCCAGCCACCGGAACAGGACACCGAGGAACTGCCTGCGGATTCGCAGTTCACCGAAACGTACCGTGACGTGGTCGACTCCGTCGCAGCCGTCCGGATCCAGACGTTCGGACAGACTGCCGGAGGGACGGCCTGGGTCTACGACGACTCGCATCTCGTCACCAACGAACACGTCGTCAGCGGCGGTGACAACCCGTTTCTCTGGTTTAGTGATGTCGGCTGGCGCGAGGCAAGTGTGGTCGGGACCGATATCAACAGCGACCTCGCGGTCCTGGAGGTAGAGGAAAAGCCCGATGTTGCGACACCACTCACGTTAGTCGAGGAGCCGAAACCTGTCGGGACGGAGGTGGCAGCAATCGGGAACCCGTTCGGGCTGACCGGTTCGTTCACCACCGGTATCGTCAGTGGCCGCAACCGGAACGTCCCGGTTCCCGGCCGGCAGTTTTCGATTTCCGACGGTATCCAGACCGACGCCGCCCTCAATCCCGGAAACAGTGGCGGCCCACTCGTGACACTCGACGGTGATGTCGTCGGGACGGTCAGCGCCGGACAGGGGGACAACATCGGCTTTGCAATCTCGGCACGGATGATACGACAGGTCGTCCCGGCACTCATAGAACGCGGCGAGTATCGCCACGCCTACATGGGCATCGGGCTCGGCAACGTGACGCCAGGTATCATCGAAGCCAACGACCTCCCGGTGTCGTGGGGTGTGTACGTTGACGGTGTGGTCGCTGACGGTCCGGCAAGTGGCGTCTTGCGCGGGACGACATCCTCGACAGTCGTCAACGGGCAACAGATGCCGGTCGGTGGGGACGTGATCGTGCGCATGGGGGACTGGTCGATCATCAACGAAGAGCGTCTCTCCGCGTTTCTCGCACTGGAAGCACGACCCGGCGAGACGATCGAGGTCGAGATCATCCGCGACGGCGAGAGACAAACAGTCGATCTGACCCTCGGTGCCCGAGAGGACGCGGACATCTAAACCCCGTCGAGGCGTTCGACGACGCCCTGTTCTACGAGGGGACCAACGTTTGTCTCGGGTAATGTTACCACGTCGTGTTTGTCGAGATCGTATTCCCTGTCGTCGAAACCGACGAACGTGTCGACATCCTCAGTTACCCGGACAGTCTGTCGGACCACATCTATCGGCCCGGACATCTGGACAGCCCCGTGTTCTGAGTCCTCGGCCGCCGTCCCGCCGTCGTTTCGAACGGGTGGTTCGGCCGATTTCTCTACTGATCGGTGGTCGTCGTCCGGTCGTGTCGTCCCGGAGCTGTCGGCCAGTTCCGTGTCGATTGTGACCGACTCGGACGGATCCACGCCGTCGCGGGACTGCTCGATCTGATCGGGGGACTGTTGGCCGGACCCACGTGCCGCGGTATCGGTGGTTTCGTTCGGTTCGGCGTCGGAGGCGGCCCTCATCAGGTCCGCGGCCGAGCCCTCCGTCGCAGACTTCTCCGGCGGGGCAGTGACATCTGGTGAGTCGGCAATCGGTTCCGAACCGTCGGCCTGGGACGCCCGAGCAGACTCCGCCGGCGGTGACCCGGTGTTGGCCGGGTCTGACAGGGGGGTGGTGTCCGAACCTGTGAGGACATCCAGCACGCGCTGGCGATTGTGCTTGATGTCGGCGACGAGCGTGTCGAACAGTTCCTGCTCCTCTGCGGTCAGCCCATCGGCTTCCGCAGGGAGGTCGGCCGCGGCGAAGGAGGCGGCCTTGACGATCTTGCCGACGCGTTTCTCGTAGATCGCCTCGACGGTCTGCTCGGCCGTGTCGATTTCGTCGGTGAGCCGGCTGATCTCGGGGGCATCGAAGGGGTCCGCTGCGCGTTCTGCCGCGCGGTCGCGCTCGGTTCGCAGTTGCTGGATGAACTCGCCGGCGTCGGCGTAGAACGACTCGCGCAGCTGCTGGAGCTTGTCGGTCTGGCGCTCCCGGTCGCGGACAGACTGGAGTTCGTCGAGATTCATTCTTTCCCCTTCTCGGCGCGGCCACGTGTCATCAGAAACACGCCGAGGTACTCTGGAACGGAATGAATACCCGCCGGCAATGTAAAGCTGTCGCCACCAAGCTCGATAGTGCCACCATCTGTCACTTCGACGGTGATCTCGTGGCCGCAAAACGTCTCGGGGACGGCGTCGACCAGCGGGTCGAACCCGGAAAGCTCGCTGCGATCGATGTGTCTGACCGCAAGCCCGCTCCCGCCATGCAGACTTCCCGGCTGGCGGATCAACCGGTTGGTGTCCGTCGAGACTGGTTCGTCGATTGGGGCGTTCTGTGTGGCGATCACCTCGTGGGCGAACTGCTTGGCGAGGGTCTCGAAGACGTTGTGCGCAGAGAGGTTGCCCGCCTCGATTTCCACGAACCGGTTCTGGCTGAACCGGTAGGCAGTTCGCGCTTTCTTTTCGCCGACACCCTCGTAGGCCTGTAACCGTTCGATCGCCGCCGACTCCTCCAGGTCGCGGACCTGTGCCATCACGCTGTGTAATTCGTCGTGGATGCGCCCGCCCCAGCCGCCCTCGGTCGGCAGATAGCGGTTGTTCGCCGGGGTCTCACGCCCGACTGAACCGGCGACGGTTTCCTCCTCGATTAGGCGGTCGAAATCGAGCCCGATGCCACGAACGTAATCAACGATCTCCCGGCGGGCGTCGCTGTCGAGATGCTGGACGGTCGCGTCGCGGACGTGGACGTGATAGCCCCGGCTGCCGGAGAAGACGATTTCGAGATCCTCGAAGCCGAAGTCGTTCTCCAGAAAATCGAGCAACCTGAAAAGCGCATCCTTGCAAGCCGAGAGCATCTCACGGTAGCTGTCCTCTGTACTCGTCGCCGGGAGGTGGTCGGCATCGAGATCGAAGATCAGGTCCGAGCGGTTCCACCCCTTGTCGTCCATTCGACTCGCGCCGGGGTCGTCGTACCGGCCCGCCGAAAAATAGACGTGTTTCGGCCGCTCGCGGGCGAGAAAGTCCGCAAGTTCGCCCATGTCGAGCAACGCGTTGTGTCGGACGTAGGTCTCCCCGGGCCCCTCCGTCCAGGGGACATAGCCCCACTCGCGTTCGTCTGCGCCGGGTGGTAGATCGATGGAGGCCCTGCGGTAGTGGTCACCGAACCGTCCGCGGAGATACGCACGCGTGCGCTCTTGCACGCTCTCTCATTGATCGAGTGTCACAATATGGTTTGCGCTCTCGCCATCCCGTTTCGGACTGCTCGGTCCCAGTACCGCGCTCTCATACTGTTGGCTGTAACTGATCTACGATATTCGCCACCACGTGGTTGCGAAATTCTTGAAAGACGCACAGCCAACAGTATCAGCAGGTGTCCCAGAACGTCGTCTTGGTTGTGATCGAGGGTGTGTGACGGGTGAAGTACCGCGGGGACAAGCCCCACGGCTTCACCGTTTTGACCGCACGTCCCAAAATGGGCCGTGCCGTCGCAGGCGAATTTAATTCCCCTTGACCTTCCCGAGATGGGTCGGCTGGAATTTACACCCGAACGCCCGGTGCGTCCGTGAGGGTCGGCGGCTCCACCCCGCCCGACAACACCCGTCTCACCTGCCGTAGCAGGGTGTTGAGAGGTGTCGCATTTCCTCGCAACTGCCGGCAGTTGCTTCGGATTAAGGTCTTTAATCCACATCGCAACTGTACCCGTCGATACGGTGGCTTGTGTAATAAGCGTACGGCCTTCACCCTCGGGGTCAAGCCCCGAAGCACTCGGCCTGCTCCGCCTGTAGACGTGTATGCTGACCGCTCTTGCCCGATTTAGCGAAACACATTGACGACGAAGCAGTCAAGAAGCCCGTGCAGCGGTGCTCCAGCAAGGTTGAGTGTCCGAACGAACCCGTAGGTTTGGACGGACTGCTCCAATCCTGGTTTGAAGAGACCACGGA
>JAQCMX010000182.1 GCA_028274885.1 Haloarculaceae archaeon | reverse complement strand
CCGCCGAGTTCGCGCTGCTTTTCGGCCGTCTCGCGCCCACCTGTCGTGGCTGTTTTGACCTTGTCGTACCCGTCCGAGGGGTCGTCGAGCAGGCTGATGTGGGAGGCAGGCACCGAGGAGGACATCTTCCCGCCGGTAAGCCCGGTCATAAACCGGTGGTAGATAGATGTGGGGGGCTGGAAGCCGTAGCCCCCATACTCTAGTTCGACCTCGCGAGCAAGCTCTCTCGCAGCCTCGTGGTCGAGATCGAACGCGTCGATGTGTTCGTCGTAGACGCGTTTCTCGCCGTCGATCGTCTCGATCAGCCCCTCGAAGGCCGCCTCGGTCGCGTTCCGATCGACAAAGCGCACCCGGGGTCGGAGCGGTTCCTTGCCCGCCTCGTTGAGCATTGCGATCGTGTCTTTGCGTGTCGCGGCCTCGACATCTGTCGTCCCGGGTTCGCGCTCGCCCTCGAGCATCGCGGCCGCATCCTCACACCTGATCGTCCCGTCGGGACGGCGGTCCGAAAGCGTCTGGTAGGCGTCGGCAAGCAGCGACCGCCCGGCGTCGCTGATCTCGAAACTCGCATAGGCCTCGGTGACGCGGAAGTACCGCACGCGTGCCGCGAGGTCCCGCGCCAGCCTGACATGGGGATCCTGATCCGGCCCGACGGGGATCACGGTCGGTTTCGGCTCCGCTAGCTGCGGGTAGAGGATATCCGCCATCTGGGTGACGACAGACTGCATGTGCGAGACGTCGGTTTCGCCGTCGAAGTCGTAGATGGCTGCCAGTTCGGAGAAGTTGGCCTCCACCCCGAGTTCGAAGGCAAGATCCTGCACCTCGCGGTTGGTCGACTGGCGGTAGAGCGTTCCGTCCTCGGGGTCAAAACCCAGCGCGAGCAGGGACACCACGTAGTTGCGCGTGTGCTCGTCGATCTCCGCCCACGGGAGGTCCCGGGCGCTGTGGGCCTCGAGGTCGGCGATCAGTGCGTAGGCGTCGCCGCCCTGTTTTTGATGCCAGATGAGCTCGTCGAAGACGAGCTTGTGCCCGATGTGGGGATCGCCCGTCGGCATGAACCCCGAGAGCGCGGCGAACGGTTCGTCCTCGCGCATCGCCCTGGCCACCGGCCGGTAATCACGGTGACCAAAGATGACACCCCTGCGCATCAGCGCGTGTGGCTCCGGCACCTCCGGGAGTACCTCCTCGAAGCGCTCGATACCGAACTGGTCGAAGAGTTTGCGGTAGTTGGCGACCGTCGAGGAACCCCACGGGTCCAGCGCGACGTCGTCGGTCCCGGCAACACCACCGTCGGGTGCCGCCGAGGGCCGGGTCACGTCCTCTCGCTCACCGCCGTCGACACGGCGTGGAGCGTCGGCGGTGCGGTCGTCGGTCTCCGAATCGGGCGAGTCGTGGGTCATTGAACGTGTCTCGCGGCGACACGCGCAAAAAGTGTTCGTTTCGGTCGTGGGGATAACGTGTCAAAAACGGCTACGAACGGACGGGACTGGAGAGGGTCACCACGCTCGATCGAACGCTCTGCCCGTCCACAACGTTTTTATCATCTCGTTACGACCGATCATGTATGTCGGTTATACCCCACGACCGGTATCCAGCCTGCAAAGCAGCGACGACACTGGGGTCTGGCTTCTTTTTTGCCTGAACTGGGCGGTGGACCCGGCGACCCCGTAGCAGGGCTCAGCCGGCGAAACCGACCGTTCGGGCGCGAGTGAGAACCGTTAACTGGCCAACCTGCGGTGTATCCACCAACGACGAATGCAACTCCCACACGCACAGGTCGCGGTATTACGTGCCGCGGACGCAGAGACGGATCGTCCGATAACCGACATTGCAAGCGACGCCGACCTCCAGCCCGAAACCGCAACGCGGGCGGCCTTCGAACTCGACGAGTCGGGGCTGCTGGCCGTCCGGGACTGCGAGGAGGAGACAGTCTCGCTGACCGAGGAGGGCGCCGAGTACGTCCGTGAGGGGCTGCCCGAACTTCGCCTCTATGCGGCAGCCCTCGATGCGGGCGCCGCCGACGGTTCGGTCCCGCTGGGTGACGTCCTCAGCGAGGCTGCGCTGGACGGCGATGCGGTCGATATCGCCCTTGCAAACTTCGCCCGAAAGGGATACGGGGAAGTCGAGAGCGGACACGTTACCGTCGACGGTGACGCAGGCCCCGAGTCGGATCGAGAACGCCTGGCTCTCGAGGCACTGGCGGCCGACGAGTCTGTCCCAGACGAGCAGGTGCTCGAACGCCTTGACGGACGGGGCCTCGTCGAGCGCAACACATCGACGGTCCGGGAGGTCCGGCTGACCGACGACGGCGTGACGGCACTGACCGACGGGGTGGAGGCCGCCGAGACCGTCGATCGGATCACAGCAAAACTCCTGACAAGCGGCGAGTGGCGAGACGTCGAGTTCGAGGAGTACAAGGTTACAGCCGACGCCGAGGACATCACCCACGGCAAGGAACACATCCTCCGCCAGACCGCAAACCGCGTCAAGGACGTCCTCGTCGGCATGGGGTTCACGGAGATGGCGGGGCCACACGCCGACGCCCAGTTCTGGATCAACGACTGCCTGTTTATGCCACAGGACCACCCCGCGCGGACCCACTGGGATCAGTTCGATCTGGACAGTCCGGGGCAGATTCAGGCCCTCCCGGAGGAACTGGTCGAACGCGTCCGGTCGGCCCATCTCGACGGTGTCGGTCCGGACGGTGAGGGGTACCACTCCCCGTGGGACACAGACGTCGCCAAGTCACTGGATCTGCGCGGTCACACCACCTCGCTGTCGATGCGGTACCTCTCGGGCTATCAGGAAGGCGACCTCGAACCGCCAGAGCGGTACTTCAGCGTCGAAAAGGTCTACCGCAACGACACGCTCGACCCGACCCACCTGCTCGAGTTTTTCCAGATCGAGGGATGGGTCCTGGCCGAGGAGCTCTCGGCGCGGGACCTGATGGGCACGTTCACCGAGTTCTACCGGCAGTTTGGCATCACCGATCTGGAGTTCAAGCCCCACTACAACCCTTACACCGAGCCGTCCTTCGAGCTGTTCGGGACCCACCCCGAGACGGGCGAACTCGTCGAGGTCGGCAACTCCGGTATCTTCCGGGAGGAGGTCCGTCAGCCCCTGGGTGTCGAGGCAGACGTGATGGCCTGGGGGCTCTCCCTGGAGCGACTCCTCATGCTCATCTACGGGTTCGAGGACATCCGTGACGTCCACGGGACGCTGTGTGACCTGGAACTCCTGCGGAACGTGGAGGTGATGCACTGATGCCCGTCGTCGACGTCGATCCCGACGAACTCCGGGAGTTGACGGGGGCCCGGAAAGCCGACGACGAACTCCGCGAGGATCTGTTTGCGCTCGGGCTGGAGTTCGAGGGCTGGACCGACGACGAGGAGATGCAACTGGAGTTTGCACCCGACCGCCTCGACCGCCTGTCCGTCGAGGGAATCGCACGCTCGCTCCGATACCACTACGGCGACGACCGTGGGGTGTACGTCCCGTCGACGAACGACGCCGAGTGGACAATCGAGGTCGAAGACCCGCCCGCCGAGCGTCCTTACATTACGGGTGCGGTCGTCCGTGGTCTCGACTTCGACGCCGACTCGCTGGAGTCGCTCATCCAGATCCAGGAGAAACTCCACGCGACGATGGGGCGAGACCGGTCCAAGGGTGCAATCGGTGTCCACGATCTGGTGGCGCTGAAAGGCGAACCGGGAACGGGTGGCGAGAAGTCGATCCGGTACACGTCGATGGCTCCCGGCGACGAACGGTTCGTCCCGCTCGAAAGCGACGAGGAGATGACCCCACGAGCGGTGACCCAGCGCCACCACATGGGCTCTGAGTACGCCGAGTTGGTCGCGGACATGGACGCGTATCCAGCGATTTACGATGATATCGGTCTGTTCTCGTTCCCGCCGGTGATCAACGGCCGGCGGACGGAGGTAACCGAGGACTCACGTGACCTACTGATCGAGATGACCGGCACGGACCAGTGGACCATCGACCGGATGTGTGCCATCGTCTGTTACGCACTCGAGGCGAGAGGCGCGCGTGTCGAGCGCGTGGACATCTCCTACGCCGCGGGGACGCCGGGCGAGTACGCCGGCCATACACTTGACCGGCCGGACTTCGAGGTGAGGACCAAGCGCGTCAGCCACGACCGCATCGAGAGCATCATCGGGGTCGAATTCGACCACGCGACGGTCGTCGACTGTGCCGAACGGGCGGGACTCGACGCCGAACCGGACACCGACGACGAGGGAACCGTCTACGAGATCCAGATCCCGCCTTACCGTGTCGACCTTCTCCATCCGCTGGACGTCATCGACGACATTGGCCGTGCCTACGGCTTCAACGATCTGGAGCCGCGCTATCCAGACGTCTCGACCGTCGGTGGCCGCCACGAGCGCTCCCGTCTCGAAGACGCCGCCCGGGATGCACTCGTGGGGCTTGGCTTCGAGGATCTGCTGAATTTCCACATGATCTCGGCGGCCGAAAACTACGACAACCTCGGGATTGCACCCGGTGACGACGTCGTCGGCGGCGGCGAACCGGTGTCGATCCGTGAACCCTACAGCGAGGCCTACACGATGTTGCGGACCTGGGCGCTCCCTTCCCTGCTCATGGTCTTGGAGAACAACACCCACCGCGCGTACCCACAGTATCTCTCCGAGATCGGGCTGGCAGCCCGGCTCGACGAGACTGAAACCACTGGCGCAGCCGAACACCGGACGGTTGCCGGCGTTCTTGCCGAGTCGGGGATCTCCTACGAGGACGCCCGCGCACGCCTCCAGGGGATCGCTGCGGCCTTTGGCAAGACCCTGGAGACCCCCCCGACCGAACACCCGACGTTCATTTCGGGTCGAACCGCCGAGATCGTCCTGGACGGGAACGTCGTCGGCGTTGTCGGGGAGATTCACCCCGAGGTCCTGGTCGAACACGGGCTGGAGGTTCCCGTCGCAGCCTTCGAGTTCAGGCTGGACGGACTCGCGTAGTGGTGTCGGTACCGACTCGCGCGATTTCGGGCGACGATATCGGGCCGCGCGCCTGCTGTGATCGAGACTGCCCGAATCAGGCCCCCGCGACGTTTTTGTAAGCTCCCGAGGTGTACAAACCATGGAGATACGTCCCCTCGTGGCCCGGACAGACGTCCGCCAGGCGATCCGGGCACACGCGTTGGCCTGGCGGTCCGGGTACGATCACATACTCCCAGCGGACCGACTGGAGCGGTTGACCGTCGATCCGGACCCGGACGACGTCGACGAGTGGATCGCCCGGCTTCCAGACAGGGACGGTGTGACACTGGCGGCGTCTGTCGATGGCGGCGTTCGCGGGTACGTCCTCGTTCGCTGGGCGGAGACGAAGTACTTCGTCCGCGGTGGTGAGGCGGAACTGAAAGAACTCTACGTCCACCCGGAGTGGTGGGGGAAAGGCGTCGGGACGGCGTTACTCGAGAACGGCCTCTCGCGTGTGCCAGCGGACAGGACCGGCGTAGCACTGTCGGTCCTGACAGCGAACGACCGTGCCCGGCGCTTCTACGAAAAACACGGATTCGGGATCGACCACACCGGGGCCGTCACGATCGGGAACGCGACCTACCGGACGATGATCTACCGGCGGCCGTTGGATCGCTAACCGCGCCGGGTACCACCGGCAGGAATCCGTAGGTTGAAACGGATCCCCCGTGGACTGTTCCCCCATGGAGCGGCCAAACGTCGTCTTCATCGTTCTCGATACCGCCCGGGCTGACCGCGTCTCTGCACTCGGATACACCCGGAAGACGACGCCGAACTTCGATGCGTTCGCCGGGCGAGCGACGCTGTATACGGATGCGGTGGCGCAGGCACCGTGGTCGGTTCCCTCACACGCGACGCTGTTTACCGGAAGATACCCACAGGAGCACGGGACGACGACAATCCGGCCGATATTCGACGCTTCGAACCCGTTGCCCCGACTGCTGTCGGCCGCCGGGTACGGAACCTACGCCATCTCGTCGAACGAGTACGTCAGTCCGGCCAACGGCTTCGCCCGGGGGTTCGACGAATTCCGAACGCTGTCGCGGTTCTCGGTTCCGGACTGGGTCTCGTCTGTCGCCCGTCCCCTGGTCCACCGCGTGACCAGTTCACCGATCCGTCGCCCGTTCGAACAGCTGTTCAGCCTCGTTCGACTCCGCTCGGGAAAGGCAGTTCCCTCGACCGTGCGACCCGACGACGGACTGCCGGCGGCGTTTGAGGAGACGCTGTCACGCGCGGAGCAGCCATACTTTCTGTTTGTCAACCTGCTCGACTGCCATCTGCCCCGCTCGCCGGCACCCGAACACGCGGCTCGCTTCGTCGAAGACGAGTTGCGGGACGTGCCGGTCGTGACCAACGAGCGCGCCCAGGCGGCTGGCGACCGAACGTTCACCGACCGCGAGCGCCGTGCGATGTCGCAGTTCTACGACGCCGACCTGCGAACGATGGACGACCGACTCGAAACACTGCTCTCCTGTCTCGCCGATCACGACGACGGTGAGACACTGATCGTGCTCGCGTCGGATCACGGCGAGCACCTCGGGGAGTTCGACCTGCTGGGTCACCAGTACAGCGTCTTCGATCCCGTGGTGTCGGTTCCGCTGGCTATCAGCTACCCCGGCCGTGGATCCGGCAAAGTCGACAAGCAGGTGGAACTCCGACGGGTGTTTCACACCATCCTTGACGAGGCAGGTGTAGACTCGTTTCCCGAGCAGTCACTGGCGGCCGGCACCGGCGACAAGATCGCTCGCGGTTCGTACCGCTCGCCGATGGTGGATATCGAGGAACATACCTGGAACGGCGAACTGGTCTACGATAGTGACCTGCTCGGTGAACCGCTCTCCTTTTTGCGCCACGAGGGCCGCAAGCTCGTCCGGTTCGACGACGAGGAGTGGCTCTTTGAACTTCCCGAACACGAGTGCAGTACAGTTGATCGCGACGCTGACAGGGAAACCCGTGGCTGGCCCGGGCAGGCGGTTGGTGAAAGCGGGGACTGATCGAACCGGCCTCTGGCCGGCAGCCCGGTCACTGCAGGTCCGCACCCACGGCATCGGCCACGCTGTCGAAGCCGTCACGTTCGAGTAAGGCGAGCAGTCCCCGGTTTATCTCACGGGCGATAGCCGGTCCTTGATACACCAACCCCGTGTACAACTGGACGACGCTGGCCCCTGCGCGGATCTTCCTGTAGGCGTCCTCGGCGGTCGAGACACCGCCCACGCCGACGACCGGGGCGTCGGTTCGTTGTGCGACGTACCCCACCAGTTCCGTCGAGCGTGACTCGATGGGTGCACCCGAGAGCCCGCCGTCCTCGATGCGGTGTGGTGAGCCAAGCGAGGCCGGCCGTTCTGTCGAGGTGTTGGTCGCGACGACACCTTCGAGTTCGAACTCGTTGACAATCTCCAGTGCATCCGCGACCGCCGGTTCAGGTAGGTCGGGCGAGAGTTTCACGAGCAGTGGCGCCGCCCCCGCGTCGCGCAACTCCCCGATGATCGCATCCATCCGGCCGCGGTTCTGGAGCTCTTCGAACCCCTGTGAGTTGGGACAGGAGATGTTGACAACAAAAAAGTCCCCCCCGTCGGCGACCGCCTCGTAGGTCCGCCGGTAGTCCGCCGGGGCATCATCGGGTGTAACGTGTTCGGATTTGGCGACGTTGACGCCGATCGGCACGTCCACTGCTTTGCGCGCGAGTCGTGGACCGACCGTTTTCGCACCCTGATTGTTCAGCCCCATCCGGTTGATCAGCCCTTCGTCCTCGGGGAGACGGAACATGCGCGGGCGCTCATTGCCTGCCTGTGGTTCCGCCGTGACCCCGCCGACCTCGACGAACCCGAACCCGAGTGCGGCGAGGGCGCAGGGAATCTCGCCGTTCTTGTCGAAACCAGCAGCGACACCGACGGGGTTTGGAAACCGTTGGCCAAACGCCTGACAGGCGAGACGGTCGTCCTCGACGGTGTACTGTCGGGCGAGTACAGTTTCAATCGGTGTCCCCTGTACGGTTTCCAGCAGTCTATGAACTATCCTATGAGCCGTCTCCGGTGGAAGCCGAAACAGAAACGGCTTCGCGATCGCATAAGGGCTGGTCATCTGGTCTGTGAGACAACGGCCGTGTTAGAACTCGTGTTGGACATCGTCTGGATCGGCGTTCTGAATAATAATTTTATTGTCACGAACCCGGACAAACACCTCGTCGCCGATCTCCATGCCGGCGACTGCGAGTTCGTCCTCGTGTAGATTGATATGCACGTTGTGGTACTCGCCGTCTTCGTCTTTCGCACCACTCGGGCTGAGCTTCTTCTTTCTGACCATCGGCCTTCCTAGTCCGTTGTGACCCGAGGATCCTCTTAAATCTACCGTGGGGAACTCGTCGCCCCGGGTTTGGGACCCCTCGAAGACGGGTCTAACCTTGCGTCACCGTTCTCAGACAGCCCAGCCGACACTCACCACCCAGTCCAGGGCACAAACCGACACCGTTGGATCCGTTGCGTACGAAACCGCCGGCCAGCGCGCGCGAGTCTCAGAGGGGACCGCGTTTCGGGCAGCAACCGGTCTTTCGGACGCCGCACCGAGGTGTGATTTATAAACACATCCCCGGACGGCGGTCGAATGAGGGGTATATTTATACTGTGTCATGTATTTGATTCGCATGGAGCGGTGAAATCATGGCACAAGACAGTGACAAGCGCAACTTTGCGCTCCGAGAAGAGAGCGGTGAAGAGACGAGTGTCTTCTCCGGGGGAACCCCCCGACAGGCGGCGCTGAAGGCGGCGCGACGACTAAGCCCGGCAAACTCCGAGGAGGGGGCCGACCCCCAGAAGCTCCGGCTCCGGGAGAAAGGGACCCACAAGGTCCACATCTACGAAGGGTGGGCCTGGGAGGAAGAGGCGCCGGATGACAAACCCGACTGGATGCCCGGCGAGATCACGAAGGGCAACGTCTCCAAGGAAGGGGTTGAACACCTCGACGAGATCTGAGTCGGACCACCATACCATCTTTTATCACCTGATCTTGAGCGACCGCGACAGGCCGGGTTCACCGTGCTATCCGGTCGCCGCTGTCAGACCAACCGGATTGCAGCGAATACAAGTACCTCCCCACCCTGAACTCGGACGCGTGGCTCTCACCCGACCGGACCGCGCACACGCAAGGGATGACCGGTCGGCCTCCGGCTACGCAACAGTTCTCCCGATCTCCGGAGTCGTGGCGTGATAGTGATCAGTGCGGTTATTTTGTGCTCCCATCCCAGAGACTGACATCTCACAGCGTGTCCCCGACATCTTCTTCGAGCATGGCGGTAAAGACTCGCACTAATGACTATGAGACCCCATGGCGAACGGCGATTGGTTCGACGGTATTAAACCAGCCCTACCCCTCAGGGATATATGTGGAATGGTGGGGGAGGTT
>JAQCMX010000141.1 GCA_028274885.1 Haloarculaceae archaeon | reverse complement strand
TCCCGCCAGCAGTACGGTCACGTGGAGAGGTCCACAGGCGTTCGCGGACAGCAACAGAGGATAACGGAGAAACCGGCGGGGAGCAGACCAACGACGGGACGGAAAACGAGCCCCCGGAGGACAAAACCGGATCCTTGGGGGTTGCTATTATGTTGCTTTCGGACATAGAGGACGAAGACAAATTGACCTCCTCCACGCCCTGAAGGACGTGGAATCCGACCATCGGATGTCCGCCAAGCGTGGCGTTCGAGGTTCCAACCCGCACTCAAGGGGAACCGGCAGGGTACCGGCGAAACTCTCGTTTTCTCCCCTGTGTAGGGCTGTGGCCCGGTCAAACAGGCCCCATCGGAATCCGTGTCATCGCCGTGCGAACCACCGCTGGGGAATGTTGCGCCGGGCCTACCGCTCGACCTGCGCCTGAAGACGCAGGTATGCGCTATCGGTCTGTATCATTACAACTTTGAGTTGGGGGGTTCTTTGCTCCCGATATGAATTACAGGGAAGTCGAGGGCACACGAGAGTACGTGGCGCGGTTAGAACACGGCAGGGATTGGCGCGGTCAGATCGAATCGTTTGCCGAGACCGAGGGGATCGATGCAGCGTTCTTTTTCGGACTTGGTGCCGTCCAGGACGCCAGGTTGCTCTTTTACGACCAGGAGGACAAGGAGTACTACCCAGTCGAGTTCGACGAACCATTCGAGGTCGTACCAGTGGTGGGCAATATCTCGTGGCTCGAAAACGAACGATTTGCACACACACACGCCGCATTTTCCCGGGAAGACGGGGGCACGGTGGCGGGTCATCTCGACGCTGCAACGGTGTTTGCGGGCGAACTCTACGTCCGGGAGTTCGAGACACGACTGGAACGGACACGCGATGAGGTCACCGATCTCGACCTCTGGTCGCTGTAATGCACTCCGAGGATGAGCGATACTTCGAGCGACTGGAAGCGGAACTTGACGAGGCACTCGGTGTCGCAAACGAAGCGCGCGAACGCGGGGGTGATCCGGTCCCGGAAGTCGAAATCCCCGTTGCCAGGGACATGGCCGACCGGGTCGAGAACATCCTCGGGATCGAGGGGGTGGCCGAGCGTGTCCGTGATCTCGAAGGAAGGATGTCCCGCGAGGAGGCGGCACTCGAACTCGTCGAGGATTTCGTCGCCGGGACTGTGGGCAACTACAGCACCCGCGCCGGCAAAATCGAAGGGGCGGTCAGAACCGCAGTGGCACTCCTGACCGAGGGGGTTGTCGCCGCACCGATCGAGGGGATCGATCGCGTGGAACTACTCGAAAACGACGATGGGACAGAGTTTGTCAACATCTACTACGCCGGACCGATCCGTTCGGCGGGTGGCACCGCACAGGCACTGTCGGTGCTCGTGGCTGATTATGCCCGGGCCCTGCTCGGCATCGACCAGTACAAACCACGTGACGACGAGATCGGTCGCTACGCCGAGGAGGTATCGCTGTACGACAGTGAGACCGGCTTGCAGTACGCACCAACGGAAAACGAGGCTCGGTTCGTTGCGTCGCATATGCCGATCATGCTGGACGGCGAAGCCACAGGCGAGGAGGAAGTATCGGGGTACCGCGATCTACAGCGGGTCGACACGAACGCCCCCCGCGGGGGAATGTGTCTGGTTTTCGGCGAGGGGATTGCACTCAAAGCCCCCAAGATACAGCGATACACCCGGAACCTCGAGGAGGTAGACTGGCCGTGGCTCCAGGACCTCATCGACGCGAACTACGGCGACGACCAGGGGACCACGACGGGTACCGTTCAAGACGAAGATGCAGGCAAGACCGAGGAGAGCACCGGCACAGACGAGGGGTCCAAAGCGCCTGCTGGACCGCCGCGTGCGGAGTCCTCGAAAAAGTTTCTGGAGGATCTGATCGCCGGTCGACCGGTGTTTTCCCACCCAAGTGAAGCAGGTGGATTCAGGTTGCGTTACGGGCGGGCGCGCAATCACGGCCACGCGACCGCTGGAGTCCACCCGGCGACAATGCATCTCGTGGACGATTTCCTGGCGCCGGGCACCCAGATCAAGACCGAGCGACCTGGAAAAGCCGCAGGGGTCGTCCCGGTCGACAGTATCGAAGGCCCGACGGTTCGTCTCGCCAACGGGGCGGTGCGACGGATCGACGACTCCGAGGAAGCACTCGCGGTACGCAACGGCGTCGAGCGGATTCTCGATCTCGGCGAGTACCTGGTCAACTACGGTGAGTTCGTCGAAAACAATCACCCGCTCGCACCGGCGGGATACGCTGTCGAATGGTGGGTCCAGGAGTTCGACGACGCCGGTGCACCGGTCCAGGCCATGCGTGACGATCCAGCCGTCGACCTGTCTGATCCCTCGGCCGCCGAGGCTCTCTCGTGGGCCGACGAGTACGACGCCCCGCTGCACCCCGCATACACCTACCTCTGGCACGACGTGAGCGTCGAGGCGGTCGAGACACTCGCAACCGCAATCGAAAGCTGTGAGAAGGTGGAAACAGGCAGCGGGCTCGAAGGTGGAACTCCCGCCAGGAAGTCGGGGGAGCAGACGGACAGACTCTCGATTCCCCGTTCCGAGTCAGTCCGGACAACCCTCGAGACCTTGCTCGTCGAACACACGCAAAACCCGGAGACGATCACGATCACCGAGTGGCGACCTCTCGTCCGGTCGCTCGGGTTCATCGACCCAGCGGGTCAAGACAACCCGGGACACAGCGAGGACCGGAGTACCGGCTCGTCACGGGGCGAAAAGCACGAAGAGACGGGACAACACGGCGAACTGGTACGATCCTGGACGCTCGATACGCTCAGCGAACCGGCCAGAAACTACGAGGATGGAAAGAACGCGATCCGTGCGATCAACGAAATCGCGCCATTCAGGATCCGCGAGCGTGCGCCAACCCGGATCGGAAACCGGATGGGCCGCCCGGAGAAATCCGAGCAGCGTGAGCTCTCACCTGCAGTCCACACCCTCTTTCCGGTCGGCGAAGCCGGCGGGAACCGACGATCAGTCACGGAAGCCGCCGACCACGGTGACGAGGTGGCAGGCACGAGAGGCGAGGTCGAAGTCGAGGTCGGACGCCGGGAGTGTGGCTCCTGTGGTACCCACACCTACCGCCCGCAGTGTCCGTCCTGTGGCCATGTAACCCGGCCCGTGTATCTCTGTCCGGACTGTGACCGCGAGGTCGACCCGGACGAATCCGGCCGCGCAGAGTGCCCCCGGTGTGAGGTTCTTGCCCGACCGACCCAGGACGCCACCGTCGATATAAATCAGGAACTCCGTCGGGCACTCCAGACCGTCGGGGAGCGCGTAAACGCCTTCGAGACGCTGAAAGGCGTCAAAGGGCTCTCCTCGGAGAAGAAAGTTCCAGAACCGCTGGAGAAGGGGATCCTGCGGGCCAAACACGACGTTTCGACGTTCAAAGACGGGACCGTCCGCTACGACATGACAGACCTCCCTGTAACGGCGGTCAAACCTGCCGAACTCGACGTGTCGGTGGCGGATTTCCGCGAACTGGGGTATCAGCACGATATCGATGGCGACCCGTTGCGCCACGAGGAGCAGGTGGTCGAACTCAAAGTACAGGACGTTATCCTCTCTGAAGGGGCGGCCGACCATCTGGTGCGGACCGCTGATTTCGTCGACGATCTGCTGTCTCAGTACTACGGACTCGACGCCTACTACCGGATAGAGGAGCGCTCGGAGCTGGTTGGCGAACTCGTGTTCGGGATGGCCCCGCACACGAGTGCGGCGGTTGTGGGCCGGATCGTTGGATTCACCAGCGCCGCGGTTGGATACGCACATCCGTACTTTCACGCCTCGAAACGGCGAAACTGTGACGGTGACGAGGACTGCGTGATGCTCCTGTTGGACGGGCTGTTGAACTTTAGTATGCAGTATCTCCCAGATCAGCGAGGCGGGCGGATGGATGCGCCGTTGGTGATGTCCTCACGGATCGATCCCGCAGAGATCGACGACGAAGCCCACAACATCGATATCATGACCGACTATCCCCGAGAGTTCTACGAGGCGACCCGCAGACTCGCGGAAACCGGCGAGGTCGAGGATATCATGACAATCGCCGAGGAGCGACTCGGAACCGACGGCGAGTACACTGGCTTTCGACACACGCACGAGACTGCCAACATCGCCGCTGGGCCCGACCTGTCGGCGTACAAAACGCTCGGGGACATGCAAGAGAAGATGGACGCACAGCTCGCACTCTCCCGAAAGCTGCGCGCCGTCGAGGAGAGCGATGTTGCAGAGCGTATCATCGAGTACCACTTCCTGCCAGACCTGCTTGGCAACCTGAAGGCGTTTTCGAGCCAGGAGTTCCGATGTCGAGGCTGTGGGACCTCCTACCGGCGGGCACCGCTGTCCGGTGACTGCCCGACCTGTGGGGGGGAGGTAAGCCTCACAGTCTACGAGGGTGCCGTCAACAAATACATGGACACTGCGATCACCGTCGCCGAGGAGTTTGGCTGCCGGGAGTACACCAAACAGCGCCTCCAGATCCTCGAAAACCGAATCGAACGGGTCTTCAAAGACGACACCAACAAACAGTCTGGAATCGCGGATTTCATGTGAATCTGTCGATCACGCTGTGATCACCGACGAGGGGAAATCCACCGGTTCTTGGCGAACACAGCGAGATAGTGGTATCCCTGTGTATTGACAGGTGGGCAGTACGGGACAGAGCGATTTAATATCAGCGTTGACGAGGGCCTGTTGTACGCCCGCAACACATAGAGGCAGGGTCCAAAAAATCGATTCCCGAGTTTTGATATGACGAATAAACGCAGTTCAATAGTAACCAGACCGGAGTGGATTCGGTTGCTGGGGATTTTGTCTGTCGGCCTCGCATCGACGTCTGCTGAGGCCTCATCGTGATTATTGCGGTAGTTTTCGCGGCCACATCACAGATAGTACTGTGTCACGCCCTGAAACAGCCGTTTTGATCCGCGAAAGCGGTACAGACTCGCAATGATCACTATCAAACCACTCGCCTGATATCGGGATAACCGATCAGACGACAGATATCGATCGTATCGACGGTGACGACTTCCCGGTTCCTGACGCATACCGGATTGCGATCGATTCGGTCGCGTTTAAAAAAGACACCGGGACGACTGCAGTTCCGGTCGAAAACAGCGACGGTGAACAGGGTGTAAGCGAGGACGACATCCCGTTCTGGGCAGGCCCGCCACCGTGGCAACGGATTATATACACGAATCGAAAAGATAACGATCAGTCTGGCCTTCCTCGGTGTGGTTGAGAGCTTCCCGCCACCGCCCCCGGTCTGCAGGGTTGGACTACCGGTTACAGCCACCGATTACGGGAGTGGTGCACAGGTTGAACGCTGTTCACCGAGATACCCCTCATATCCGGTTTTGTATGTAATTGTACGCTTGCCGAATGTTCTCAGGGTCACCGTATTTCCCGGCAAGGTCGAAGTAGTACTCAGTGCCGCTGACCGTCATGCTGATCGTTCCCCCGTCAAGCAGGCCGATTGCCTGGGTAGAGTCTATCTCGTCGTACGGGAACTGGAAAAACCCGCGTGATTTCTCCCCGAAAATGCCGGTCCCGATACTGCCACCGACCGCAACGATCGACCCATCTGTGACGATCAGTGAGCCTCTTGAGGTTTTGATCTCTATCCCAGACTCGTCAGGGCTTACCGCCGGGGTTCCCTGGATAATATTAGTTCCTGTTGTAAGCAGAATGATATAGTGTGGCTGTTCATCAACCAGCGGAGGGGTTCCTGTGAAGATGTACCCCGCGTCCGGGTAGTACCTCGCATCACCGGACAACTGGTCTGCCGTCACGGAGTCGCCGTGTGCTTCGGTAACAAGCTGTTGCAT
>JAQCMX010000140.1 GCA_028274885.1 Haloarculaceae archaeon | reverse complement strand
GGGTCCGTCCAGCGAACCGCTCGCCGCAACCGCTCGCTCAAGGACGACGAACTCGTGTTGAATGCCTTCGAGGCTGCCGGGATCGAGCGCAAACGACTGACGACCGTCGACGCGAACAAGGTCGACGAGGCGCTCGACGTAACAGAGCTTGACGAGAGCGATGTTTACGAGATCGACGAGAGCGAGTACGTCCGGAAAGCAGAGGTCGATGAGGAGGTCAAAGAGTCACGCCTCCAGGGGCTGAAAGACCGGCTGGCAGCGAGCGAAGAGGCGGAAACCGACGACCTACGACGGGAGATCAAGGAACTCGAAGACCGTATCGACGACCTCACCAGTTTCAGTACCGGGACCCAGATGCAGAGCTGAATTGGCTCGATCAAATGCCCGTCAGTAATAAAAAGGTACAAATGCTAGGAGGCGACATTGCACTCAGAGTTCAAAGAGCGTGGTAGCTCCGGCCAGTGGTGGTCGTCCCACTCGAACCACACGGGCCGTGCCATCGATCTGACTGCCTGTTTTGTGTGCCGTTGACGAGACACGTCGTGTCTCGTTCGCCAACCAGAACTCTGTGGTGGCGAAATTCTTGAAAGACGTACAGCCAACAGTAGTAACGGTGGGATGAAGCCGACAACTGGGAAGCTCTTCACGATGATTCTTCCATTTGAGTGACCGGCTGATCAATAGCTTCGACACTCCGGACGATAGCAACATTGCCGGATATCTCACTGCTGATTCGTTCGGCAAGAGAACCGAACAGCGCCCGAGAGAGGTCACTCTTCTCCGACAGCCCCACACAGACTGTCTCATACTCCCGTACTGCATCCATAATTGCCGACTCAATGTCCGTCTCAACGACCACGACGCTCTCGTATTCCGCGGCTTCTAATCCGCCCCGCTTGGCGACCGATCTGATCGTCTCTCGCCCTCGTTTCACTTGGTTCGTCTGTTCGTCCCCGGGAAGCTGTTGGACGTTTAAAAGGATAGCGACGGAGTCGGAGACGGCGGCAAAGTCAGCGGCGCGGCGCGCAGCCACAGGGGCATGTGGTCCCGATCCTGCTAACGCTATCGGCGTGCCGATGGCATCGTCTTCGATTTTCACGAGTGAAACGTCGCACGGGGCCTGTGTGATGATTGTATCAAGCGTCGACCCGAATACGCGCTCTTCCTGTTTTAGCTGTCCTCGCCACCCAACGAGGGCCTGGTCGGCGTTTTCCTCCCGAACGACATCGACGAGTGCCTCCCCTGTATCTTCGGCGACAACTGCGCTCGTGCGGAGCTTTACGTCCATTTCGGCGGTGAGTTCGCGTGTGGTTTCGAGCAGTGCACGCTGGCTGTCGAGACGATCGGATGCGACGTTCCGTTCCGGAGCCGGCCCGGCCTCGATCACGTTCACCGCGATGAGTTCGGGCACCCCATCGTCTTTGTGTGCACGTGCGGTGGCGGCTGCGAGCCGCAGCAGGCCACGTTGTGTCTCCGGATTCGCCACCCCTACGACAACCCTGTAGGGCTCACCAGACAGCGGTGTAGGCCGCGTCCCGGGGAGTCTGGTTGTCACGCCTCGGATAGATCCTCCGAACGCCTCGTCGAACAACCCTTCTTCTACCCCCCGACCCCGGGCATAGATGACGTACCAGATGACGCCGAGAAAGACGATCCCGGTGCCCACAAGTATGACTGGTGGTTCCATCTGCGAGATGACGACACCAGTCATCACCACGCCGAGCATTGGCACGACTGGATACAGTAGACTCGGCATCTCGAAGTCCGGATCGTACTCCTCCGGATCAGCGCGGCGGAAGATGATGACAGCAACGTGAACGAGTCCGTACGTCACGAGAAAGCTGAAACTCGCCACCTGTGCCAACAGTGCGACGATATCTTCAACACGGAGGCCAACGAGCACGAGCGAGCCAGTCACCGCACCCGTCGTCATAATCGCCCGATGGGGCGTATTGAACCGGCTGTGTGTGACGTTCAGTTGCTCGCTCATCAGTCCGTCCCGTCCCATGGCAAAGATGACCCTGGACGCCGCGAGAATCGACGAATTCGAACTCGAAATCGCGGCAATCGCCGCCGCGACCGTGACGGCGGCGACCCCGGTCGTCCCGAACATGGTGATCGCTGCGACGTCGGACACAGGGACGAGTGAGCCACCCAGTTCGTCGAACGGAACCACACCGGTACTGATGAGCATGATCGCCGCATACAGGAGTGTAACCGAGACGACCGACAGCACCATCGTCAGCGGGATGAGTTTCCCCGGTCGTTCGATCTCGCCGGCGACCGTGGCGATGATCTCGAACCCGAGATACGTCACGAAAACGACCCCGGTCGTGGCGACGACCCCCGATACCCCCGTCGGTGCGAACTCCTCGAGATTCCCGGGGTCGATAAAGAAGACCCCGAGTGCGACGTAGACGAGAACAACGACCAACTCGGCCCCGATCATGATATTCTGTGCGCCGCTGGATTCGTCGGTGCCGTAGAAGTTGATACCGGTTATCAACCCGAGTCCGACAAGACCCAACAGGACGATCAGTGCTCGGCCATCGAGAAATGGAAGCGGCGCGACGATGTACTGGCCGAAACCGATCATGTAGAAGGCGCTCGCGAACATCAGTCCGGTCCACATCCCCCACCCGACGATACTTCCGAACAGACCGCCAAGCGCACGGTTGACGTAGTGGTAGCTGCCGCCAGCGATCGGCATACCGGTAGCCAGTTCCGCAAGTGAGAGGGCGGCCAACAGGGCGACGAACCCGGCAATCACGAACGATATCGCACTGGCCGGTCCCGCCCCCTCGGCGGCCAATCCGGGTAGAATAAAGATTCCGGCCCCGATCATCGTTCCGCCGCCGAGGGTCATCGCCTCGAGGAATCCGAGATTCCGCTCCAGTTCGCCGGCATCAACCGTCATGCCGGACCCTTCGGGAGATGCAATGTCCCCCGCGCACCGACAAGGGAGCTACTCAGTTGTGTGGCTGTGCTGTAAAAGCACGCGGCTCGTGCGGTCGTGTGATGGCTGATTCGGCCACCGCCTGCGAGTCTCTGGTATATGGATGTTCGCATTCATGGGTGGAGAATTTAGTTACTCGCGGGGGCTGGCCGCCGCGACACCTTTTGCCGCCTACGCAGGCGGGAATCAGCACAGTCGTCACTAATAACCGGGGACTGGTAATAGTTTCGTTCTGAATGCCTGAGGGCAGTCGAACCAAATGCATTTAAATTCTGACCATCCTCGGATTAGTTCTGTTCGATATCCCGTACGATAAACGCAGGTCTGTCCACTTCGTCGATGATACGTGTCGGGATGGTCCCAAAGATCCGTTCACCGAGCGACGGTTTTGTTTCGCCAAGGATCAAAAGATCGTACTCCCGCGCAAGTTCGATGATTTCGTCGTGTGGCGAGTCCTCGTCCGAGAGCTGCCAGTCGATCCGCTCGCGTTCGATTCCGGCCTCGGCGAGGCGATCTACGGCCCCGCGGACGAGGAATTCACCCTGGCTTGGCTCGCTGTCGACGACGGAGTGAAAGAACGTGATCGACGCGTCGCTCATCTGCATAACAGCTGCAAGGAGAGACACAATACGATCGAGATTCGTATCACCGCGCACCGGCACGAGTACCCGCTCGATGCGCTCGACCTCACGTAGGGTCAGGACGGCATCACAGCCGTATTCGTTGGCAACGCGGTCGATAGTGTCCGTTCGGTCGTGCGTGAACACGAGGACATCGGTTACGTCGATGCCACTGTCGCGGAACTCGTCGGCAGTTTCGGCCAGTGTGTCTGCTGCCGCTGATTCGTGGTCCTGCCTGAGCTGTGCGGGTGCTGCCTGATCGGGCACCGGATAGTAACCGAGAAGCACGACATCGACCGAGCGACAGAGATCGATGAGCGGCGGAACTGATGGCCTGTCACTTGAGAGATCGACCGGTACAAGTATGCTCGAATTACTGCCCAGGGACACGCGTTAATATCTTTGTCCCTGCTACTTCGGCCTTCGGGTACGAAAGGAACCTGTCTGGGTCTTTTCGAAAAACCGTTACTTACCTGCCCTCCCAGAGGACGGCCCTGATCACTCGGCCGTTTCTGTCTGTGAGAGATCAAATTGCTTGAGAAATTCCTGAACTGATTTGTCACTTCCGACGACCGTCATCTGCTCGTCGCCGGTAAACTCACGACGTGGGTCAGGGGTGTCAGACAGTCCGGATTCGTCCTCGATAGCGATCACGCGACACCCCGTTCTCTCGTAGATACCCGACTCCGCGAGTGTCGATCCGGCGAACGGGCTCGCGGAGACCCGGACGAACCGAATCTGACTTGCCGGTGTCAGGACCTCTTCGCCACGGAGTTCCTGGGCGATCATTCTGGCACTCACACGGGGAACCGATAGGACATAGTCTGCTCCCGCACTCAGTGCTTTTCTTGTAGCATCAGTGTCACTCACCCGTGATAACACCTCGATGCTCGAGTCCAGCGACCGTGCGAGGACTGTCGTCAGGAAACTCGATGAATCGTCGGGAAGGCCGATGATGATCGCCTCAGCGTCTCCGATTCTGGCCTCCTGTAGGGCCGCTTTCGACCCTGCATCGGCAACGATATCCACATCTTTGTGGTCGTCAGTGTCGATCGTCACAGTATCGATCCCCTCCTTCGAGACGACTGAATGTGCAGCCTTTCCCACCTCACCCATCCCCGCGATGATAATCCGTTCGTGCTGCCGAACCGTCCGTGCCGGCCGAACGAAGTCGGTTATCGTTTCCAGTGCGTCCTGCCCGCCTGAGACCAGCAGTACGGTGTTGGGGCGGATCACCGCGTCCGGATCTGGCGGCAACTGTAGTTCGCCGCCGATCCACGCGCCGATGATGTTCGCCCCCGTTCGCTCTCTGACCTCCGAGTCCCGAATGCGGGTCCCGACCAACCGACTCTGCTGTTGGACTGAGATCTCGGCCACCTCGATGTCAGACCCCAAATCGACCGTGTCGGTCACATCGGAACTGAATGAGGTAACCGCCTTCTCCGCGAGTCGATGCCCGAGCACCTCGTGTGGCGACAGAACGCTGTCGGCACCGGTCTCTAACAGCACATCACGATGATCGCTGTCGTCGGTGAGCGCGATCACCTCGATATCCGGGCGCAACGACCGCACCGTCAGGATCGTGTCCACGTTTGCATCGCTGGCGTCTGTGATCACCCCCCTCGCAGTCCCGATGCTCGCCCGCTCAAACGCATCCACATCCTGCGGGGAACCGTGTATGACGGAATAGCCGTCGTCAGAGAGCGCTCTGGCGTTTTCCTCCGAGGAGGAGATCAACACGTAGTCGATACCGAGTTCGTCGAGTTCATCGAGTAACACAGCGGAGTCCCGGCGGTATTCACAGATGATGATGTGGTCTTGTTTCGGCGTGAGGCGGTCGTCAAGGTTAACCTCGGCACCAGTGAACAGGGGAATAATTATCAGTCGGAGGGTAAAAAAGCCGATACCGATGCCGGAGATCTGGGTCAGTGAAACGAGCAGGAACATTAGCGGATGGCTCCAGAGTCCCGAGTCTTGGCCGTAGCCGGTCGTCGTCATCGTCTGGACGACAAACTCCAACGACGCGAATATCGATTGGTTTGCACCCTCCAACTGCTTCATTGCGAGGTTATACACGACCGTATACGTGAGAACGACGATAGCGAGACCGAAAAAGTAGTAGAGTATAAGCCGGTTCCGTCGAGAGAACTCGATTTCCGGTATCAATCGGGGGACAAAACTCATAGTAGACACTGTGGGTCTTGACCGACAGAGCAAAAAAGATAGCGCAATCATCTTACATTCGATTTCTGAGAATACCCGCGTCGTACCCTGTATACCGATCGGTGATAGTATGACCCCTCGTAGCTGTTTCACCGGAGTATATAAGCGCCCAAGGGGTTGATCGCCCCTGTAACGTCGAGTGGCGCGGGACGCGCCTGTGCTCACCACGGCGCCAGTACGGCCTCATTGAGCTTCGCAAGGGTTATCAGGCCACTCCTCGTTTTGCCAGTCGCAATGGCAGAAGGTACGGTCGATTTCTTCAACGACACAGGCGGTTACGGTTTCATCGAGACAGAGGATGCGGACGAGGACGTGTTCTTCCACATGGAGGACGTCGGCGGCCCGGATCTCGAAGAGGGACAGGAAGTCGAGTTCGACATCGAGGACGCTCCGAAGGGTCCCCGAGCAACTAATCTGACGCGGCTGTAACGGCTGCGCAGATCTTTTTCGCCGACCTTGGGAGCGCTAGCAACGGCTGACCCGAGACAAGTGTGCGTTCAGACCGCCGACGGCCCAAGCGGTGTCTCCGCCCGATAACAGATCTCCATGGGTAGACCCTTCGTGTCGGTCGGCGGTTCGGGTGGAAGCGAACGCAGCGATCCTGGGCCGGGGGCGACGGTGTAGGCGAGCGCGACCGCGTCCAGGACGTCGTTGACCGTGACTTCGGTGCCACCTGTTGCTTCCGCTGTCGCCTGGACGACCGGGGGTGCGTCGGTGTCAAACGCAACCAGCGCACGCATTCGTTCAGCGTAACCCGCGGCAGTGCGTTGCGAATACGCCAGCTGCTCGCCGGCAAATACCCGATAGCAAACCTCCGGGTGTGACTCCCGGAACACCGCACGCGCTTCGGGCACGTTCCGGAGCAGGTCGTCGACTGCGGCGATGCTGTCACTGCGCGCGAAGGCCTGTTTCGAGAGACCGGTATCGGCCTTGCGCCTGTTGACGCGTTTCGCTGCGGGATACCTGCGCTTTCGTGTCGCCTCACGGACCGGCGGGGTAAATACCGCGGCGCTACGCGACCCGAGTATATTCCGCGCCAGTGAGTCACACTCGCGGCCTCCGCTCTCCTTTTCCACGAGGCCGACCGGTACGTCGACCAGAACGCGGGTTGCAACCTTCTCGTACCGGGTCCAGAGCTGCCCCACCTCCTCGAAGACCTCGGCGTGATCGTACCCGTTCCGGTCGAAGACGACGGCTACCCAGCCGTCGGTACTCCGGGCGACACCCACGTACGCTTCGCTCATACTATCATCACAGACTGGACGAATAAAAGTCCCGCGCAGGGGCGTCCGAGTTCAGGAGACGGCGGTGAACGGGGCCGAACCTGCTCCAGGCAGGCGAAAAGCCGGCGGTATTAGTTGAGTGGAATGGCCGCCGGCGGTTTGCCGGGTAGTCGATCCCGGTCGTGAGGCGCTTCAAAGTCGAGTTCCGGTCCCGTCGCGACGACACGGGTCGGCGTCACATCGGGGTGGGTCGTGTAATAGTGTTCTTTGATGTGGCCCATTTTGACGGTCTCCGCGACACCGGGGATCTGGTAGAGATCGCGGAGATACGGCCAGAGGTTGTCGTACTGGCTGATGAGCTGTTTGTTACACATGAAATGGGTGTGATAGACGTTGTCGAACCGGATCAGCGTCGTAAACATACAGATGTCGGCCTCCGTGAGTCGGTCGCCCGCGAGGTAGCGCTGGTCTGTGAGTACCTCGTCCCAGTGATCGAGCGCGACAAACAGTTCCTCGACCGCCTCGTCGTAGGCCGTCTGTGTCTTCGCAAACCCGGCCCGGTAGACGCCGTTGTTGATCGGTTCGTAGATCTCCTCGATTATCCGGTCGACCTCCTCGCGATACCCCTCCGGGTAGAGGTCCACGTCCCGTTTTGCAACCTCGTCCATCTCAGTGTCGAGCATCCGGAGGATCTCCTTGGACTCGTTGTTGACGATCGTTTCCTTCCGTTTGTCCCAGAGGACCGGGACGGTGACACGACAGGTCACGTCCGGGTCGGCCTGCTGGTAGAGCTCCCGGAGATAATCGCTGTCGCTGACCGTATCCGGCGTACACCCCTCGCGTTCTGGGGTGAACTGCCAGCCATCCTCGTCGCGGAACGGATCGACGATATCGACAGTGACGGCGTCCTCGAGACCCGTCAGCGCCCGCACCAGCAGTGTCCGGTGGGCCCACGGACAGGCATACGAGACATAGAGGTGATACCGGCCGGCCTCGGCTGGAAACCGAGCGTCGGGATCGTCCCGGATCCGGTCCCGGAAGACGGTGGTCTGTCGCTCGAACTCCCCTGCTTCGTTTGTTGACTCGTAGGCGTCGGTTTGCCACTCGCCGTCGACAAGCATCTCCATACGGATTCAACGGGTGCAGCAGAGATAAAGCCGGTGTGCAACTGTGTTGGTATCACCCAGGCGTGATAACCCCTCCCGTCACAGTACACGACTTCTGGACAATCGAGGGCCGGAACAGGCAGAACGAACAGATACACTTTCAGAAAAGCGTCGGGCTCATCGGTGGAACGCTGATCTTCCTGGCGAGTCCATCCACCGAGGTGCCAACCGCAATCGGGGTTAGCCAGGTTGTCGGGCCGGTAGCTTTCACGCTTGCTGGCGGCGCTTTCGGGTATCGGTCGACGCCGGTCGGTGCCGGTATTGCAGCCACTCCGTTCGCCGCTGTAATCGCACTAGTTTCGCTGGGATCCTGGTGACGTTGTGCGGCTGAGAGTCCGCAGATAGGTTTTCCATTTCGCCTGCATTCAGCTAACGAGACCCGGGGTCACTACGCATTCACAGCTTTTGTGCAGTTGGTTGTCCCGCGCGCACCTGTTTCGAACATAGACTTATTATCCGGGGGACCGGAACGTCATCTGTGCCTGAGGAGAGCGAACCCGCTACGGTATTGATGGTCGACGACGAACAGGAGGTCGCCGATGTCTATGCCTTACGGCTGCGAAACAGCTACAAGACCAGGGTCGCCTACAGCGGAGAGGAGGCACTCGAGACCATCGATTCGGATATTGATATCGTCCTACTCGACCGCCGAATGCCCGACACATCCGGCGACGAGGTTCTTGCCGAGATCCGCAAGCGCGGCTACGACTGTCGGATCATCATGCTGACTGCTGTAGACCCAGGACTGGACATCGTCGACATGTCGTTCGACGATTACCTGTGTAAACCCGTCGAAAAGGAGGATCTCGTTGCCGCGATCGAACAGCAACTCCGGGTCCGTAGCTACGACGAGCAACTTTCCGAGTACCTCGAAGTCACCTCCAAGCTTGCACTCCTCGAATCCGAACTGCCGCCAAAGGAACAGGATAAAAACGAGGAACTGGCCCAACTCCAGCACCGTCTTGATCAGCTCAAATCAGAGTTGGCCGACGTTCTCGCAGATGTCGAGGAAATCGAGTCGACCTTCCGCGACATCGGCCGACATCCCAAGTAGGTGACCCTGCCTGTATATACGTTCCCTGGGGTCAAAACACGGTCTTTCCGGAGACGATCCGGTTAGTGGGGGTGTTCCCATCGCGACCCGGATCCGGCGCCTGACTTTACTCCACAACGTCGTGTCTGTTCCGGGTGCCTTTTTGTCACACTCCCAACATTGGGTGCCAGAAACAGATATATACGAGAACTACAATAGGTACAGTGTGGCTCGAAACCAGGATGATCCGGTCGTGCTCGTGGTCGACGACGAGGAGGATGTCGCGGACACGTACGCGCTTCGTCTCCACGACGGGTATCAGACGCGAGTCGCCTACGGTGGCGAGGAGGCGCTCGAAAAGATCGACGACACGGTGGACGCCGTCCTCCTCGATCGACGGATGCCCAAGATACACGGGGACGACGTCCTGGTCGAGATCCGGGAACGCGGTCACAACTGTGCGGTGATTATGGCGACGGCCGTCGATCCGAACCTGGATATCCTGGAGATGGACTTCGACGACTACCTGTGCAAGCCGATCTTTCGCGACACACTCGTCGGGACGATCGAACAGCACCTCGAGGACCAGCCCCAGGAGGACGCCGATCTAGAGGACTTCCTCCGGATCATCTCGAAAATCGAGGTGCTCGAATCGGAACTATCGGGTGGGGATCTCGCCGAGAGCAGCGAGTACCGTGAACTCAGAGAGCGAGCAAAGAAACTGGGTGCTACCCTCGACGACCGTATCGACGACTTCGACCGGGTGGTAGAAACATACCGCGACATAAATCGCAGTTCCTGACCTCCCGTGAGGTCCATCGTCATTTCTACCCTCGTTGTCTGATTACTCCAACAGTCCGACCACATCGACAAACGCTGTGTGCCAGCGACCGGATCCGAGGACGTACCCGATCGGAGAGTCGGTTCACCCGGGACTGCCTCGGGACCACCCCGTCTGGGACGGTACGTTACACACTCAGCTGCTGAGTTACACAGTTAGATCCTCGCGGGAGCGTGGCGATTATAATCCATCGATGTGTTGATATGGTATGGATGTCTACGGGCTGATCGGCAACCCGGTGGATCACTCGCTGTCGCCACCGATGCACGAGGCCGGTTACGAGAGGCTGGGAGTTGACGCACGCTACGTCACCTTCGAACCGCCAAAGGGGGAGGGAGCAGCGGCCGTCGAGAGTGCTACCCGCCTCGGCGTGGCCGGGCTGAATGTCACGATACCGTTCAAACAAGACGTGTTGGCAGCAGTCGAGCCCGATGCGCTTGCCACACGGATCGGCGCGGTCAACACCGTCGATTTCTCGACCGATCCACCGACCGGCTACAACACGGACGCAACCGGCCTCGTTCGGGCGTTCGAGCACCACGACGTTTCACCCGCCGGCCAGGCGGTCGTGGTCGGTGCCGGTGGCGCCGGGCGCGCGGCGACCGTTGGCCTTGCCACAGAGGGTATGACCGTTGCCGTTGCCAACCGGACCGTCGACAAGGCCGAATCGCTCGCGGCGACTCTCCGGACATCCCAGGCAGACGGTCCCATGGACGTTCAGGGGTACGGACTCGACATGCTGGCGGATCTGGTTCCGGACGCCGACGTGCTGGTGAACGCGACCAGTGTCGGGATGGAGGAGGATCGCTCCCCAGTTCCGCCGGGCGCCCTACACGGGGATCTGACCGTACTCGATGCGGTTTACACGCCACTCGAAACCCGACTGTTACGAGATGCACGGGACGCCGGTGCACGGACGATCGACGGTGCGTGGATGCTGCTGTACCAGGGTGTCGAGGCCTTCGAACGCTGGACGGGTCAGGACGCGCCCGTCGGCGCAATGAACGAGGCACTTCGGACACGACTTTAAGTGAGGGCGCCCGTACTATGAGGTATGGGATCGAAGAGTCTGCTACAAAAAGTCAAGGAGTTGTTGAACCTCTCAGGCACGTCACAGCCCGCGGCCGACTCCGAACCGACAGAAGCGGACCACCCCGGATCGGCGGCCGGTGACGAAGCCGGTGTGACTGTCGAGCGAGAACCCGAGAAATCCCAGGACGACACGGGTACTGGTGGCGGCAGAGCCGACGACACCTCGGCGGGCTCCGATGCCGATCCATCGGCTACTGCGGCGCAGGCTGAGGACAGGGAGGAAAGCGGTGCCGAACCAGTCGATGCTGTAAAAGGTATCGGGCCGGTCTACGCCGAACGCCTGAGCGAGCACGGCATCGAGACCGTGATCGACCTCGCTGACGCGGACGCGGAAGATGTCGCTGAGGCCGCACAGACATCTAAACCACGCGTCACTAGCTGGATCGAACGGGCGCAGAACCGCTGACCCCGCCGAGCCTAACGGCCGTTTTGCCATACTTTGTGACGACCGCAAGACCGTTACGGATCGGACGCCTAATCACCGTACATGGAACCGGATGTCGTGACCGGTCCCGACGAATTCGTGACGGCAGTCAAGGCCGCACCGCCGGAGGCACGCGTCCCGATCGAGGTGCGTGTTTCCGTCGAGGATCCATTCCTCGCCTACCGGCGGGCACGCGAGGGAACGCCGGACCGGTCCGCCGAGGCGTCCGCCGGCGCGTACCTCGCCACGACCGGTGGCCAGTCGGGCTGGGGGTATTTTGGCGTCGATCCACTCGACGTGACCACGGTCGATCCCGGCGGCGGGTCACTCGCGGAACTTTCCGCGTTGCTCTCGGGCGAGAAACTCCATCGGGGTGTCTGCGACATCCCCTACCCGTGTGGGGTGATCGGCTGGCTTTCGTACGATCTCGCACGAGAACTCGAGACGTTACCGGCGGAAACCGACCGGGACCGTGATCTCCCGCGGATACAACTCGCCCGGTACGACCGACTTGCTGCCTGGGAAGAGCCACGCGACCCGGACGCGTCGGTTACCCTGCGGATCACCGCCTGTCCGCGTGTAAGCGAAGATCTCACCCCCTCAGAGATCTCGGCGATCTACGAGCGCGGACGCAAGCGAGCGCTCGGGCTTGCGCGGGGGTGTCTGACGGGCGACCCCGGGATCGGCACCCCGCCTGTGGCCACCGAAACTGCACAGTTCGAGAGTGACTGCTCGCAGGAGGCGTTCACCGAGCGCGTTCGGCAGATCAAAACGGCGATCCATGACGGCGAAACCTTTCAGGCCAACATCTCCCAGCGACTCCAGGCACCCGCGGCAGTGCACCCGGTTTCGGCGTTCGACGCACTCCGGACGGTGAATCCGGCACCATACTCGGCGCTGCTCGAGTTTCCGGGGGTCGATCTCGTCAGCGCAAGCCCCGAACTGCTGTTACACCGCGAGGGTGATCGCCTCGTGACCGAACCCATTGCAGGCACGCGCCCACGCGGTAAAACACCGGCCGAAGACCAACAGCTCGAGGCCGCTCTCCGCAGCGACGAGAAGGAACGGGCCGAACACGCCATGCTCGTCGACCTCGAGCGCAACGACCTCGGTAGAGTCAGCGCGTTTGGCTCCGTCGATGTCACGGAGTACCGCCGTGTCGACCGCTACGCCGAGGTGATGCATCTCGTCTCGAAGGTCGAGGGCAGACTGCGCCCCGACTGTGACCTCGTGGACGCAATCGCGGCAGCCTTTCCCGGTGGAACCATTACCGGCGCACCCAAACCCCGGACGATGGAACTCATAGACGAGACCGAGCGGACCCGTCGTGGCCCCTACACGGGTTCGATTGGTATCTTCGGGTTCGACGACCGGGCGACGCTGAACATCATCATCCGGACACTCGTTCGGTACGGCGACGAGTATCATCTCCGCGTCGGTGCCGGAATCGTCCACGACTCCGAACCGGACCGTGAATACGCCGAAACCCTCGACAAGGGCCGGGCGCTGGTTACAGCTGTCGACGACGCACTTGGTGAGCATGCCGACATGCACCTCAAACACCGATGACTGACGACAAACATTCCTGGCCGGCCGATGATCAAAAGACACCGGCCACAGTCACTGACGCGTCCTACCTGTCGGGGGCTGCCGAGGAACCGTCCGAGGGCTCCTCTTTCAGGGTTCTCGTCGTCGACAACTACGATTCGTTTGCATACAATCTCGTCCAGTACGTCGGCGAGGTGGTAACGACCCAGGCGTGGCTGCCCGGGATCCAAGCCGGTGAGGTCATCGTCCGCCGGAACGATGCGATAACCCTCGAAGGTATCGACAGGTTCGACCCGAGCGCGATCGTCGTCTCGCCGGGACCGGGGACGCCGACAGAGGCGGGGATCTCGGTCCCGATTTTCCGGGACCGTTCGTATCCGACACTCGGTGTCTGTCTGGGCCACCAGGCGCTGTGTGTGGGCCACGGCGGCTCTGTTGGCCACGCCCAGTCGGTCGTCCACGGGAAACCGTCCGTTGTGTCCCACGACGGACGTGGGATCTTCACCGACCTGCCCGATCTGTTCGAGGTGGGCCGGTACCACTCGCTCGCGGTCAGCCGCGACCGACTCCCCGAGGTTCTCGTCGAAACTGCACGCACAGACGACGAAGCGGGCGTGGTGATGGGCGTGCGCCACCGGGAGAGCCCACACGTCGGGGTTCAGTTCCATCCCGAGAGTATTCTCACCGACGTCGGCAGACGACTCGTGGCGAACTTTCTCCGGCAGTACGTTGAGGAGGGTCGCTCGTGACTATCTACCACGTCGACGGTGAACTCGTCCCGGCGTCGGCCGCAACGGTGAGTGTCCGCGACAGAGGGTTTCTGTACGGCGACGCGGCCTTCGAAACGGTGCGGGTCTACGGCGGCGACCCGTTCGCGTGGGATGCCCACGCCGACCGTCTCCGCCGGACCTGCAGGACGCTCGGCTTCGCAGACGCGTTGCCCGGTGGCGAGGACCTGCTAGATCGGATCCGCGCGACCGTCGCGGCCAACGATCTGTCCGAGGCGTATGCCCGCGTTTCTGTCACGCGTGGTGTTCAATCGGGCAAACTCACCCCCGGCGAGCAGGTCGATCCAACCGTCGTTGTGATCGTCAAACAACTCCCGCGTGGGGGCGTGGAGGGAACCCGCGTCTGGGAGCAACCGGCCGACCTTCGGACGGTTGATCGCCGCCGCGTTCCCGACGAGGCGATCCCCGCGGCCGCAAAGACGCACAACTACCTCAATGGCATCCTCGCCAGACTGGCGTTACGGGGGGTCGACGGGAACCCCGACGAATCGCTCCTATGTACGACCGACGGCACGCTCACTGAAGGCGCCACGAGCAACCTCTTTTTTGT
>JAQCMX010000135.1 GCA_028274885.1 Haloarculaceae archaeon | reverse complement strand
TGCAATGGTCTTTCTCGGTCTCAACGGTATCCGTGTCGGTGCTGCCGGTGCGCTGGGTATGTACCCGGGTGGCCCGTTCGTGGTCGCTTCGACTGCCGCCGTGGTCCCGGCCGTGGCGGGTGTTGCGGTCGGGAAGCGACTCCGAACGGCCATTCGGGAACGGCACCGTCGGGCGATCGTACTTTCACTGCTTACTCTGATCGGTGTCCGACTGATCCTCGGAGGCTTCGGAATCGCCTGACACCGGTCGGTGTCGCGCCGGACCGCCTGGCTGCCACAGACCGCGGCTTTTGTACCTCGTATGCAGGATGTGTGTCTGGGACTGCTCACCACAACATTGCATGTGCAGCACACTCATACTGACGGTTATAACTTCGTGAGCATATTCGATCCCGTGGGGGGTCGAAATTGCTCATGGGCCTATAACCGTTGGTATCAGTTAGCGTGTCAGAGAAACAGCCACACACAGTATACTGCGGTGCCATCGGTCTTATTGTTGGTTCGGGTATATTCACAGAAGGCAGTGCAAGATACAGAGAGTGTAGTCAGCAGTCGGCCATTGTTGGTTTCACACCGGTTCGGATGAACTAACCGGTCAGTAGAACTGCTTATTGACTGACGGAGTTACTCAGCTGCTGAGGGAGTTACTCGGTGGCTTGATAAGATGGGACTCAGCGCTGCGGTGTGTTGATGACATATGCTGCCAAACACAGATCGTTGTGTGTCCAGTGGCCTATCCACCCAGTCACGATTCTTTCAACATTCGGCTAGACGAACAGGTCCGAGAGGCCTTCCAACGCCCGCACAGTCCACAGTCTCGTTGAGTGGAACGTGACCGGGTGGATAACTGCCCACTTCTGAGAACGGCCGACTGCTAACGTCAGTAAGTACCACTCATAGCAGGAACGCGAACACCGGATATGAGGCGACAATCGCCAGCGATGGCGTCAACACCCACATCGTCACGATACGCTTGGCCGCCGCCGGGTCGAAGAGACTTCGCTCGTCGAGATCTGCCGATCTCTCAGCGCCGACATCTGGGATGTCCGGGGTTTCGTCTGGCTTCTTGGGCGCTTCTTCTTCTCGAGCAATATCCCCGATGGTCGGACTGACAGGAGCATCCTCGGCGCGTGAGGTGACCAAGGCGCCAGTCGAGACTTCTACTTCCGGACCGGTTGGCGATGGCGTCGCCAACTCTGCCAGAGTCGCTGCCCGACTCGCTCGACCCCATCCGAGCCCTATGATCGTCGATGTCGTACTGACGGCGAGACTCGCTGGAATCCCGAAAGACGAGAGAATAGTGATAACCGTTCCACCGACCACGGACACGATCAGCGAAGCGAGAATCGGTAGCTCCGTGATATCATCTCCAACCGTTTCGAGCGTGCGACGGGCGATTGTGAAACTGCCCAATCCGAAGGCCCCCACCGCGAGCAGGACGCCCTGATTGACCGTCAGCGAACCACCCGAACCGACGAGAGGGGCAACGGCGTTCGCTGCGTTCGACGCCCCAGCCGAGAACGCCATGTAACAGCCGATGATGACTACCCCGAGTGACCCGACGATGTCATGCAATGATGCGTTTTGATTTATAAACGGCCGTGGAAACATTCCTGATCGGTCAAGTTGGATGAAGTAGAGATTGAACGTCGTAAACGCGATGTAGCGGTCGAGATAGGGGTAAATATAGCGGCCGACCACGACCCCGATACACAAACAGATCAACGGGGCGACGATCCAGGCTGAGACGATAACGAACATCAGCGCCTGATTGAGGGTGCCGGATGCGAGGCCCAATCCGACGATGGCACCCACAGCGGTCATCGAGGTCGAGGCAGGGACGCCATGGAGATTCGATATCAACAGCGACGCGCCGGTAAAGAACAGAACGGCGATACTGGCAACGGGCGTGAACTGGGCTGCCGGCACGATACTGCTGTTCATCGTCGCAATGACGTTCCGACCGACGGTCCACGCCCCGAGAAAGCCAAAGCCAACGAACAACGCCCCCGCAGTTGTCTTCCGAATCAGGCGTGAGCCGACAGCAGGGCCGAATGCCACGCCCGTGGATGATCCGCCAATGTTGAATCCAACAAATACGGCGACAAGGATACCGGCGATGGTCAGGAGTGCCACCATCGTAATTACATCAACATTGCCAGGCTCCAATTTATAGGCTTTGACACCAGGTCCGGCTGACATCGGGTTTCAACGCTGAAGAGATGGGTGATGAGAGTCTGACCAGTGGTTTATGATTCTGCCCGCCGTACCTTTCCTACGATTTCCCGCGTTCTTGTTCCGATGGACGATTCCGAGATGGCTGAACACGCACTTGAATACGCGCTTGAGGCGCATCCAGATGCGGACATTACGGTCTTACATACCGTAGGTGAACCCTCAGCGATGATGGGAAAAGCGGTAAAACTGGCACTCGAAGACGATTTTGAGAGGGCAGTGGAGGAGAGCGCATCACAAGTCCATGAACGAGCGCACGAGATAGCTCACGTCGTCCGCCTGTATCGGTGTATCCACATCCTCCAGCGCGAGGACGGCAAAAATCACAGGGTCTCACGTGACAACGCAGGGACTACTCGGTCCGCATCTGATATATCGGCCAGAAAAAGGGGTTCTGTTATATCACCAACGATCAACCCCTTCTCTGTCAGCCACAGCGACAACGCCACCCCCATACCGTTGCCTGCGTGTTTCAGTCTAATGAACTCATACTGACACCACGGGCGTGATTCAGTCGCTTGGGTCAGCCTCACCCGGGCGGTAATTACGACTGACGGCTTTCCAGGCCCCGGTCCGGAAGCGCGCCAGGTTGACAGCCATCGGCACGGCCGTTTCGGCGACCAGTGCAACCTGTAACGCGATGACGCCGACGTTCGTCATGACCCCGAGACCGGCAACAGGGAGTGCAACCAGATAGAGTCCGACAAGCGTCGCCAAGAAGGGGATACGCGTATCACCCGCCCCCCGGAGAGCCCCCGTAATCGACCCGTTAATACCAAGTGGGACGACGCTAACCGCAGCGACCCTGACGAACTCGGTCGTAAGAGGGATATCCGACCTGTCTACGAACAGCGATGCAATGGGGCGTGCAGCGACAACAACAACCGTGGCCGCCACGAGGTAGACGATGATTGAGAGCCGGATTATTTCGCTGCCGTACACCTCCGCAAGCGCCTCCTCGGCGGCACCGAGTGCCTGCCCGACCAGTGTCGAAGACGCGATCGAGAACCCCCAGGCAAAGCTGTTGAGCAGGTCCCGGACCTGCCGGCTGACGCCCACGGCAGCCACCGCGACCGGCCCGAACGTGCCGGCGACCGCCAACAGCGGGAACAGGGCCAGCCCCTGACCGATGCGGCGGGCCGACAGAGGAACCGATACCGAGATCAACTGGCGGACCAGCTCGGTCGGTGGACGCACACCAGCGTGAATGGGAATCGGGCTGGCACCCCGACCGAGATACGAGCGGCCGGTCATCCCCCAGGCAAAGACGAGTGTGACTGCGCCGGTGGCGAGTGTCGTCCCGAGCGCAGCCCCGAACACGCCGAGGCCGGCACCGAAAACCAGTGCACCACTCAGGATGACGTTCAACAGCGCACCGCATACACGAATGCTCATCGGCGTCCGTGTATTGCCCGTGCCGGCGTAGGTTCGCGAGGCAACGAGATTGAAACCCTCGAAAAAGAGCCCGGGCGCGACCACCACAAGGTAGGTCGTTCCGTAGTCGGTCGCAGCCGGGCCGCCACCGACGAGCCCGACCAGCGGTCGGGCGGCTAGTCCGAAGACGGTCGCTAACACGCCGCCGACGAGGGCGGCACCGAGGAGACTGGCAACGACGATCCGAACAGCGCGGGTGTCGTCACCGCCGCCGTAGTTTTGTGAGACCAGCGAAAGTGTTCCGCCAGCCAGCCCGATGACGGCGAGTTTGCCGAGCATCCAGTACGCGTTGGCGATGGTGAGCCCGGCAACGGCGGTCCCACCGACGGCGATGCCGATGATAGCGAGGTCAACCGTCCGTTTCGACATGATGGCAAATCCGGTGACAATACGCGGCCAGGCTAGTCCGACTGTCTTGTCGAGCCTGTCCGGTTGGATAACGTTCCCGCGGGCAAGCAGACCGGCGAGAAATCTCCAGAGACGACGCAGCAACTGTCTCACACATATGATTATGTCCCGCGCCAGTTATCGGTTATCGTCTGTGTCGGTACCCAATTGATACTGTTGGCTGTGACTGATCCACGATATTCGCCATCGTGTGGTCGCGAAATTTTTGAAAGACGTACAGCCAACAGTATCAAAAGATCGCCTCACACAGTATCTCCGAGCGTTCCAACTCAGACGAGAACTCTACCGCAAATCCGGACGAGAAGCGCTCAAACACGCCATCAAAGCAACTCTCTGAAATCAACGATGTGCCACACAAGAGCGCTCTCGAATATGGAGACAGATACTTGCCAGAGACTCCGTGGCATATATTTTGTACCGTTGGTTCAATATTAACCTTTACTCCGGTCTTACCCGTCACGTCTACTGGTATTGCTCAGCAGGGTTTGGGTCCGGCTGCTCTCTCGGGCCAGCAGCGAACGTATCCGACAACAAGTTTATGTGATGATCACTCATATCTACAGGCTAACCATGCGACGCAGGTTTCGAGCGATCCTCCGGAAACTCCTTCGGTGGCTCCCGGTTCACGGTGCGACCGACCACCCGTCCAACGGCGGACTCACCGGCGAGGACTACCCGGACGAGGAGTCTGAGGAGGAACAGTGAACGCACGACCCTGCTGAGCAGGAGCGATCTTGTAACCAGCAGCATTCGGAACCGTTGGGCCAAACGCCTTTGAACCACACAGTCAAACGTTTGCCATGGTCACGCACACTACCTATGAGTGGACACCCACGCAACTTCCTTCTAGTCTCTCCGTCTGTCTGTCTCGTCACCACTACCGCGGCGGGCGAGATGGTCCGACCGTCTACGTGCAAGCCGCCCAACACGGTCGCGAGGTCAGCGGAGCCGAATGCTTACGCCGTCTTCATGAGAGACTACTGGACGACAACACCGCACTCGCCGGTGAACTGATAACTGTCCCGGTCGCCAATCCGCTTACATTCGATCGCCGATCGTACACGACACCCGAAGAGATCGACAGTGTCAATTCGAATATGAACCGGGTCTGGCCGGGGGATGTCGAGGGGACACTCCACGAGCGGCTGGCGGCGACACTTTGGGACGTGGCCGCCGACGCCGACGCCATTATCGACCTCCATACGGCAAGTGCCGAGACACTCCCACACATCGTCCATACAGCCGGCGACGACTCCTCGCGGCGGCTTGCAGACGCGTTCGGGACGACACTGCATCTCGCCGAACCGGCGGGCGACGAGGCCCGATCCGAGTGGCACGATCGTCGGTTCGACGGAAAGTTCCGTGTTACTGCATACGATGCCGGGATCCCCTGTATCACCCCGGAGTTGGGGGATAGCCGTCGTATCCAGGAGGGTCCCATCGGGACGGGTGTCGACGGCATCCTCGATGTTCTTCGGACCGTCGGCGCCCTCGATGGGGAGCCATCCGGAACTGACGCGACTGTCTGTCGGAACCACCTGGGTCGCGTCCAGGCCGCCGAATCCGGGCTGTTCCGGCCGGCGCCTGACCGGTCGCTCGGTGACCGGGTTTCCAAAGGTGACCACCTCGGGACACTCTTCGACCCGATGACCTACGACCGACTGCAGGAAGCCACGGCTGACCACGATGGCGTTTTGTACGCGCTGACACGACGCGGGGCTGTCACCGCCGGCGACCGCCTCTGCAGTGTGGCCGTTCCACTCGAGGGCCCGGCGTGACTGACTGAGCAACTCCTGATTCGCTTATTCACAGACAAATCACCGCATACCCGAAAGCGGTCCTGCACACCCTGCGTGGTCTCAAACTACCGGCCAAGTGGGGTCTCGGGAAGTGCCAGAACCGCGACGATTGCCGGTGGGACGTGGAGTGCCATGAGGCCGATACCCTCGCTCGTCGTCACGCTGTCCGTGCCAAGGACGAGGCCGATGTTTGGGGCGAACGACAGTACCAGCACTAGGACGGCGACGCGAACGAAGATCCTGTCCGAGTGGATAAAGCGCCGCGTCAGCAGGCCGTACACGATGGTTGCACCGCCTATTCCGAGGAAGGTCCAGACCGCGATACCCGGGTACTTGAAAAACTCTGTCGACTCCAGGAGATTCTGACTCAGTGCGATCCAACCGAGGGCGAAGTTGACGACGAGCGCGATAGCTAACGCACCCGCTCCTCGGGTTGCGAGCGTCCGGGTGTCGACGGGACGCTGTCGACTCGTGCTCATCTACCCTTACGACTGGCTGGAGACGCGCGAACAGGAATCGACCCCGAGCATCGAGTACATCGGGCAGGTTCCCACTGCTGCGGTGGCGAACATTATTATCGCCATGATACCCAATACCGGCGAGAGCACCGCCGGGACTGTGTCAATCCCAGCGAGAATCACAATCGAGGCAACCCCAGCGACCGCACCGGCTACTGTTCTAAGCATCTGGTCTGCTGAACCAACATTTCTGTCCATACATTCATTAAGATCCCCTCGTACATAAAGGCAGCGTTGCAAGAAAAATACAATACTAATGTTCCATTCAGACCCGAGAAGCTCAGGCGTTATGATATCCCTCTCAATATGGCTCGTATAGCACAATATTAATACCTACTCGCCACATATCGGTCTCTGTGATGAACGATCAGAAAACTCGCACGTTCGGTGCAGCATTCGTCCTCGTCCAAGGACTGGTGACCGCACTCTTTCCACAGATAAGTATAAGATTTATTAAAAGAATGATCGGAAAGAACTTCGACAACGCCTCCGAACTCGAGGCAACGCCGGCGTATCTCCGACAGTTGCGTGCGATCGGGATTGGTATGACCGCCGCGGCCGGGACGCATCTTCTCTTGCAGAGTTTCCAGGAGACAGCCGACAGACCGGCCGAAACCGGCGACGCCGACGCGGAAGACGATCACGAACCTGTGGGCGAAGACGAAGACGAAGACGAGGCTGAACAAAAAGACGGGTAACGGGAACGACTGACCGTCGATCTCTTCTCCTTACACTCCGAAACGAGATCACCCCCTGTCACGCTGGTCGTGGTCACTGTCCGGAGCGAGCGACCTGTCTCTGATCTCTCTCGTGGCGAGACGGTCGAGCGTGCTGTGGGACGTGTGGCGGTATCCAGCGGCGACGGGACTGTGTCAGCTACCAACCCCTGGGGGTTGGCTCGTCAGTGAGACTCGCGGGTGTCGCGTTCCCTGCCCGAAGGTCCCACGTCCCTGACTTACAACCGACCGTATGACTCCGGGGCTGGCTGACGGACAGCCGGTCCCACCGACCACCTCTGGACCTGTGGGACGTACTTCACGGTTCAAACCGGAGTCAGATCAAACGTATACTATTGGCTGTAACTGATCCGCGATATTCGCCACGTGGTGGCGAAATCCTTGAAAGACGTACAGCCAACAGTATTACACGCTTTCTCCCGCCGCTAACGCGGATTGGCCTCCGCGCTGCTTCCGCTGTGCGGTGGTGTCTCGCTCAAGACTCTATCCAGATTGTCTCCATCTCACACTTCGGACAATCACGTAACGTCCTCAGAGGTCCGGTACTGGAATTCGTGTCGTCCTCGTCGACCGTCGCGGCCGCTCTTTCACCACAGATTATACACTCGAACTCGACGTTCACATCTCAAGGTATACTGACCGGACTGAATATATTTGACTCTTGAGCTACCCGGCGGCTGGCTTTCTCCCGGTTCTACAGGG
>JAQCMX010000127.1 GCA_028274885.1 Haloarculaceae archaeon | reverse complement strand
GAGGAACCGGAACCCGTCGAGTTCGGCATCGTCGCAGTCGATGCGCGTCTCGATGAAATGGACGTGTCCTTTCCGGCTACCGGCGAGGAACTCGCGGCCGATCACGGCGATATGAGTATCCCCGTCGACCCGGACGGCCACGATCTCACACTGACCACAGCGGTCAATCGATGTGAACAGGATCAGTTCGACTCCGAACAGGAACTGCTCAATGCTCTCCATCCGGTCTTCGAGGAGGAACGCGAATCGATCTCGAACAGTCTGCTCGGACGACTCCGGTCGCTCTCACCGTTCTGAACCGACCGAGTCCTCAGCGGACGGTTCCATACCCTCGGCCGCTGGCGTTCGTTCGGGCGCTGTATCCTGGTTCGGGTTCTCCCTGCTGTCCGCGCTGGCATCGGTTTTTTCCTCGACAGTCTCCTGCTCTTGGGCGGTTTCGAGACGGTCTAAACGTCGGAGCATTCGGTCGGTGCGGCGGCGTTGTTCGCGGTTGGCGGTGACGATCAGATCCGAGAGGACGCCGAACATGATCAACTGAACCCCAAAGAGGACCGTCACCCCGGATGCAAGCGCGATGATTTCGTGGCTGACGCCCTCGAAAAACCACCGGTAGACCACGAAGACAGCGAGGACGACCCCCACCAGTACGCTGACGACGCCAACACTCCCAAAGTAAAATATCGGATTGTTTTTGCGGGCCATCCGGTAGAGTGTCACGATGATGACAGCACCGTCCCGGAGGGGGTGGAGGTTCGTTTCCGACTCTTCGGGCCGGGAGTTGTAGGTGATCGGAACGACGGCCGTCCGGATATCGTTGCGGACACACTCGACGGCCATCTCGGTCTCGATGCCAAATCCGTCCGAGGAGAGGTCGAGTCGTTCGAACGAGTCAAGCGTGAACGCCCGGTATCCGCTCAGAATATCCCGCAGGTTCCGACCGTGAATGAACCGGAACGCGCGGTTGATTATGCGGTTTCCAACACGGTTCAGCCGTGTCATCGCACCCGGTTGCATATCCCCAAACCGGTTCCCGATGACGTGTTCGGCCTCACCCTCGAGGAGTGGGTCGAGCAATCGGGTGGCCTGTTCGGGTCGGTAGGTCGCATCGCCGTCGATCAGCAACACGTAGGGTTGCTCGATCAGTCCGACCGCTTCGCGCACGGCTTGCCCTTTACCACTCCCGCTTTGCTCTACTACGCGCGCCCCGGCCTCCGCTGCCAGCCCCTGTGTCCCGTCCTCGGAACCACCGTCGATGACGAGGATGTGCTCGAACCCGTCCGCGAGGAATCGCTCGACAACCCCGGTGATTGTCTCGGCCTCGTTGTAGGTAGGAACGAGGACACAGACATCGTCGTAGAGTACCATCACCCGCAACTATGCCGGTACCCCGGAAAAATATAGGTGGTCACTGCTGGACGGCCTGTTCTGTTACAGTTCGCTGTGACGACCGACCCCGAGGACACAAGCCGTTTGTTCGACCACGGCCTACAACAGACAGTGACAGACGACGAGCATTCCGACAGACACACTGCGAGAGGGCATGACGCTGACCGAGCAGACAGGACAGACGAACTCTACGACGCACTTGCGGCAAACGGGAGACCCCTCGTGACCGCAACTCGGTATGCCCAGGCCACCGACTGTTCGCAATCCGAGGCAAGCGCACGGCTGGAGGCTCTCGAGACAGCCGGAACCGTGGAAAAGGTAGACGTTTCGAGCGATCCGGTCGTGTGGTATCCAACCGACCTGGCCCGCATGACTGACCGGGAGCGGCTGATCGTGTTTCCCGACCGGAGGCAGGTCGTTGCGGACCAACCGGCCCAGTTCACCCGCGCGCAACTGTCGCAGTTTGCCCACCTCGTCGATACGACCGGAACGGGTGGGTACATATACGAGATCCGCCAGGAGGACATCTGGCAGGCGCCCTACGAAAGCGTCGATGGGCTACTCGAAACAGTACGGTCGACGCTACCAGAACGGTACGCCACGCTCGAAAGGTGGATCGAACAGCAGTACGAGCGTGCGAACAGATTCACGTTACGGACCCACGCCGACGGATACGTCTTGCTGGAGGCGACATCACCGGAGTTGATGGGCAACGTCGCCCGACAGAAACTCGACGACGAACTCCGGGGTCCGGTCTCGGAAACCGAAAGCTGGGTCGACGAGGATGCCGTCGCAGCGGTCAAGCGAACGCTCTACGAGGCGGGCTATCCCGTCCGCGACAGGCGCGATCTAGACGGTGGTGATGCCTTACCCGTCGATCTGAAGCCGACACTTCGGAACTACCAGCAAGCCTGGGTGTCACGATTCCTCGAGACGAAATCCGGCGTCCTCGTCGGTCCGCCGGGCAGCGGGAAGACGGTGGCTGCACTCGGGATTCTCGCGGCCGTGGAAGGTGAGACACTCGTACTCGTGCCAGGGCGGGAGCTTGCAGACCAGTGGCGCGAGGAGTTGCTCGACAAAACCACGCTGGAACCGGACCAGGTCGGTGAGTACCACGGCGGCGAGAAACAGATCCGACCGGTGACCATCGCAACGTATCAAACCGCTGGGATGGACCGTCACAGACAACTGTTCGACAGCCGGGAGTGGGGACTGATCGTCTACGACGAGGTCCATCACGTGCCTGCGCCGGTCCATCGTCGAAGCGCCGACCTGCAGAGTCGACACCGACTCGGGCTGTCCTCGTCCCCGACCCGGGAGGACGACCGCGAGACGGATATCTTCACGCTGATCGGTCCACCGATCGGGACCGACTGGGATGCACTGTTCGACGCCGGCTACGTCGCTGAACCGGAAGTCGAGATCAGGTACGTTCCCTGGGGGAGCGACGAGCGACAGAACCAGTACGTGAGTTCACAGGGCCACGAGCGACGGCAACTCGCAGCCACAAATCCGGCAAAACTGGAGGTTGCGGGGGATCTGCTCTCGCAGACATCCGATCGTCAGGCACTTCTCTTCGTGGAATATCTCGAACAGGGACGAGCATTCGCGGACGCACTCGACGTGCCGTTTATAAGCGGCGAGATGCCACACCACCGGCGGGAGAAACTCTTCGAGCAGTTCAGGAACGGGACGCTCTCGACGCTCGTGGTTTCGAGAGTCGGCGACGAGGGGATCGACCTGCCAAGCGCCGAGATCGCTATCGTCGCTTCGGGACTCGGCGGCTCCCGCCGGCAGGGTGCCCAGCGCGCGGGACGCACCATGCGACCGACCGGGCGCGCGAAAATGTACGTGCTTGCGACCAGGGGAACCCGGGAGGAGGAGTTTGCACGCCGCCGGATGCAGTATCTCGCTGGTAAGGGCGTGCGAGTGATCGAACGCACTGCGAGCGAGGAGATGCCAGACGGAGGCTAACTATTAGCTGACGCCACCGCTGCCCGCGCTGGGAACGGCGTTACGACGGATTGTCACCGATTACAGGCCCTGGTCCCCCGTACCGAGACTCACCCCCACGAGCACCGAGATCTCTCCCTCCACACCGAGATTCGTCCCCGCAAGTGCTGAGACCTGTATGGTCGCGGGCGAAGACGGTGGTTCAGGCTTCGACCTGTGTCCCACACTCCGGACATTCGAGCGCTGGCTCCCCGTCGACCATGGCCAGGGCCAGGTACTCGGTGTCCCCGCAGTTTTGACAGGGGGCTGCGATACGAGCGTCGGTGGATTCCTGTGGCGTCCCGAGCGCGAGTACGCGGGTCCGTTCCTCGGACTCGTTGCGACCCTGCTGGTACTCGCCTGGATCGAACCGGACAATCTGGCCTTCGCTGACTTGGACGGTCTCGCTTTCGGCGTCCAGATCTGGCTTCGTCTCGAACGTCGCCTCCCCTTCGAGTACGAGAAAGGCCTCCTCCTGATCGAGGTGGGTATGGAGGCTGGTCGTGAGTTTCTCTCCCGGATCCAGTTCGAAATAGTTCATCGAGAAATCCTGTGCGCCGAGTGGCTCCGA
>JAQCMX010000123.1 GCA_028274885.1 Haloarculaceae archaeon | reverse complement strand
GTATGCCGGTCTGTCGATGGAAAACTCAGTCAGTGCGCCACGTACAATCCAACAGCCCCACCGCGGACGTACCCGGAGGGGGTACAAGATGAGCTCCACCGCGAGCGAGATGGATTTCGGGGTAATGTTGACCGCGGCGAGCAACGATTACGGACTCGAAGAGGAGGAGATCCCGTCTGCGGCCCGTCGGCTTACACGGACTGCGGAGGAAAGCGGCCTTGACGCGGTGGTCGCCGGTGACCACATCGTCTATCCCGAGGAGATCCCGAGCGATTACGAGTACTCAAAGACCGGTGAGCCGCCGTTCGATACCACGACACCGATCTTTGACGTCTTCCAGTTGTTCTCCCACCTCGCAGCCATCACCGACGAGGTCACGCTCGGAACCAACGTCTGTTCGGTCCCGTACCGCCATCCGATTCAGCTGGCCAAGAACTGCCTCACCACCCATGCACTCTCGGAGGGGCGGTTCGAACTCGGTGTGGCGCCGGGGTGGCTCTCCTCGGAGTTCGAGGCGCTGGACATCCCGTGGGAGGAACGCGGCGGGCGGACAGACGAGTTCCTCAAGTTGTTCGAGCGCGCCCGTGCGGAGGGGGTGACTGGTTTTGACGGCGACTTTCATACCTTCGAACCGGTCGGATTCTACCCCAACCCCGACGATCGGATACCGATTCTGGTCGGCGGTAAATCGGGTGCGTCGATCCGCCGGACGGCCGAGTACGGCGACGGGTGGACCTCGATCTGGGAGAAACCCGACGAGGTTCGTGAGGTGTACGAACGTATCATGAACGCGTGGACGGACTTCGACAGGGATGGCAAACCGGAGATGGTCATCACCCGGCCGATCCACGTGGGGACCGACACCGAGATGAGCACCGACCGGTTTTTTGTCGGTGAGGCAGCGTCGATCATCGAGGATCTCGAGGCCTACGCCGAGGCTGGCGCGACCCGGATCAACATCGACTTTTACACCACAGATGTCGATACCCAGACCGAACAACTCCAACGAGTCGGCGATCGTATTATCGATGCGATCTAAGTTCGGTGTCGGATCGGGCTTTTCGCTGTAGTAACGCTTATATTTGCAGTAGACAAAGTATAGGTGCGAAGCAAATTCGAGCGAAGCACAACTCAACCCCGAGCGTGAAATATCTATGAAAATTCTCGTCACCGTTAAGGAAGTCGAAGAAGTCGAAGACGACTTCGAGATTGACGGCAACGCAGTCGCAGAAACGTATCTCAACTACGACCTCAACGAGTGGGATGATTACGCGGTCGAAGAGGCAGTCCAACTCGGCGAGGAGCACGACGACGTCGAGGTCGTGACAGTCACAATCGGCCCCGAGCGCAGCGATGAAACGATCAGACAGGCACTCGCGAAGGGTGCCGATCGCGCGATCAGGGTCTGGGACGACGCCCTCGCGGACCTCACGATGCCCGATCCGGTCACGACGGCGAAACTCCTCTCGGCTGTCGTCGACGAGGAGGAGCCGGATCTGGTGCTCTCTGGCGTTCAAAGCGACGATACCGCCTACGGCGCCACCGGTGTCGCCCTCGCCAGACTCATCGACTACCAGTGGGCTGCCGTTGTCAACCACCTCGAGGTCGAACCCGGTGCGGAGACGGCCTCGGTCCATCGTGAACTGGAAGGCGGCGTCGAGGAACTCACCGACGTTGACCTCCCTGCCGTGTTCACTATCCAGAGTGGTATCAACGAACCCCGCTACGCGAGCCTCCGGGGCATCCGGCAGGCCCAGTCCAAACCCCTCGATGTCTACGAACCCAGCGATCTGGGCCTTTCCGCCGAGGACCTCACGAGCGCGTTCGAACTGACCAGCCTCTACGAGCCCGAATCCGAAACAGAGACGACCCTCTTCGAGGGGGATACCGAAGAGGAAGCCGACCAGCTCGCTGGCCTACTCAACGAGAAGGGGGTGGTCGAGGGATGAGCGACGTCCTCGCTGTCGCCGAACACCGCCAAGGTGAACTGCGAGACGTCAGCGGCGAACTGGTCACCGCCGGGCAGGAACTCACCGACTCGACCGGCGGCGCACTCCACCTCGCTATCATAAACGGCGCGGTCGAGGAGTTCGCGGACGATCTGAGCCTCGACGGCGTCGACACCATCCACACGGTCGACCACGGCGAGGAATTCAACCACGACGTCTACCTGCAGACACTTACGCAGCTGTACGACGAACTGGACCCCGAGTACGTTGTAACCCCCCACACCGTCAACGGGATGGACTACGCACCGGCCTTGGCGGCCGAGGTTGATCTCCCTCTGGCGCCGGATGTCATCGACTTCACTAACGGGGACGGCCTCACCGTTACCCGTGAGCAGTACGGCGGGAAAGTCGAGACAACGATCGATGTGGCCGGCGACGGGGCTGTCGTGACCGTCCGACCCACCGAGTGGTCACGGACGGAAACCGCCGGCGAGGCGACCGTTGAGGCGGTCGACGCTGGTATCGACGACGGAGCTGTTGGTTCCACCGTCACCGGCTTCGAGGCCGCCGCAATGGGCGATATCGACATCAGCGAAGCCGAGTTCATCGTCTCCGTCGGCCGGGGTATCGAAGAGGAAGAAAATCTCGACCTCATCGAGGACCTCGCCGACGCCTTAGACGCGACGTTTGCTGCCTCCCGTCCTATCGTGGACAACGGCTGGGTGGAACCCGGCAGACAGGTCGGCCAGTCGGGGAAGGTCGTCACCCCCGATGTCTACATCGCGATCGGCATCTCGGGCGCTGTCCAACACGTCGCTGGAATGAAAACTTCGGATACCATCGTCGCGATCAACACTGACCCCGACGCTCCGATCTTCGACATCGCGGACTACGGGATCGTCGACGACCTGTTCGACGTCGTTCCACAACTCATCGAACAGTTCGAGTAGTCGGTGCGTTCACGGCAGTAATTTCGGACCGCCCAGACAGTTCGTCCCGGTGGTCGGACCCTTTTATCGGGCACCTTTCGACGCTATCTCCGCTAACGGTCCCGATATCCGGTATGAACGACCCAAAACAGTATCGAACACCGCCTCCGTTCGTCGCGTATTTTATACGACTACTGGCTGACCATCTTCTTTTTGTATGCGCCGTAGTGTTCCTCGAAGACGGCCATAATCTCACCCATTGTCGCGTAGGTTTTCACCGCCTCGATGGTCGGCGGGATCACGTTTTCGTCGGCCTTGAGGCTCTCTTCGAGTGCAGCCAGTTTTGCCGTCACTTCCTCGTCGTTGCGATCGGATTTAACCGATTCCAGACGCTCCAGCTGTCGGTCCCGCACCTTGTCGCTCACGTGTAGCAGGTCGGGATTGGTGTCTTCCTCGATGGTGTACTTGTTGACCCCGACGACGACCTCCTCGCCTTCCTCGACGCGTTCCTGGTACTCGTAGGCCGAATCCTGGATCTCCCGGTCGAAGTATCCCTCTTCGATCCCTCTCAGCACACCGTCGCGTACGGACCCATCGCCCATCTCTCGGATCTCGGTAATATACTCCATGATCCGCTCTTCCATCTCGTTTGTGAGTGCCTCGACCGCGTAGGAGCCACCCATCGGGTCCACGATGTCTGCGGCACCGGACTCCTCGGCGATGATCTGCTGGGTACGGAGTGCGACCCGGACGGCTTCCTCGCTTGGAAGGGCAAGCGCCTCGTCGTAGCTGTTGGTATGGAGGCTCTGTGTGCCCCCGAGAACGCCTGCCAGTGCCTGGATCGTCACACGAACGATATTGTTGAGTGGCTGCTGGGCGGTGAGGCTCTGGCCAGCCGTCTGGGTGTGAAACTTCAGGCGTCTGGACTCTGGACTTTCGGCCCCGTACCAATCCGACATGACGCGTGCGTAGATACGCCGTGAGGCCCGGAATTTGGCGACTTCCTCGAAGATCGAGTTATGCGAGTTGAAAAAAAACGACAGCCGGGGACCGAACTCGTCGATGTCAAGTCCACGCTCCAGGCAGTCTTCGACGTAGGCGAACCCATCAGCGAGCGTAAAGGCCGCCTCCTGGGCGGCAGTCGATCCAGCCTCGCGAATGTGGTACCCCGAGACCGATACCGGGTAGAAGTTTGGCGTCTCTGATGTCGCAAACTCGATCGTGTCTGTGACGATCTTCAGCGACGGTTCCGGCGGAACGATCCACTCACGCTGTGCAATAAACTCCTTGAGCAAGTCGTTTTGCAGCGTGCCGTTTATTTCCTCGCGTGGCACGTCCTGCTGGTCTGCGAGTGCGATGTACATCGCGTAGATGACCACCGCAGATGGGTTGATCGTAAACGACGTCGACACCTCCCCGAGGTCGATCCCATCGAAGAGGATTTCCATATCCCGAAGGGTGTCGACCGCGACACCTTCCTTGCCGACTTCGCCTTTGCTCATCCTGTGATCGGAGTCGATACCCATCAACGACGGCATGTCGAAGGCGGTCGAGAGGCCGGTCTGTCCCTCGTCAATCAGGTAGTGAAAGCGCTCGTTTGTCTCCTCTGCGGTGCCAAAACCGGCGAACTGGCGCATCGTCCAGGTTCGCCCCCGGTACATCGTCGGGTACGGGCCGCGTGTGTACGGTGGTTCGCCTGGAAACCCGACATCAGTCTCAAAGTCCACGTCGGTGACATCTTCGGGGGTGTAGAGTCGGTCTACCTCCAGGTTGGAAACTGTCGCAAATCGGTCCTTACGCTCTCCACGCTCCAGAAACGGAGCCAGGGTCTGTTCTTCCCATTCCTCTCTTTCCTTGCGGATCTCTTCGAGGGTACTTTCATCAAACATTGATATCTATACCAGCGTTCCCGACAGATAAAAAATGTTGGTTCCTGTCGATCCTACCGTCGTCCTGTCCCACGAGTACATATGTGCCGGGGACGGCGCCACCCCAACCCGGGTTTTAAGAACTGCACAGTCGAACAAACACAGATATGTCACGAGCGTCGGTCGTTGGAGCCGGAATGACAGAATTTGGACAGCACGATAGGTCACTCGAGGAACTCTTTGCAGACGCAGCACTTCCAGCCATCGACGACGCAGGTGTCGGTGTTTCGGAAATCGATGCGTTTTATTTCGGGAACGCTATGGGTGGCATGACCGAAAACGAGACTCACCTCGCGCCGGCGCTTGCAACACACCTGGGCATGCAGGGCATCCCCTGTCAGCGATTTGAGGATGCCTGCGCGACATCCTCGAACGCGTTCAAACACGCCGTCGAGGCAGTCGAGGCGGGGCGTCACGACATCGTCCTGGTCGGTGGGGTAGAACGGTGCACCCCCGAAACGGGACTCGACACCGGTGTGATGACCCGCGTGTTCGCCAGTGCCTCTCACGGCCAGTACGAACAGCCAACCGGACTCACCTTCCCCGGGGTCTTTGCCTTGCTCACCAAACGACACATGCACGAGTACGGCACGACGGAGGCCCAACTCGCCGAGATCGCGGTGAAAAACCACTCCCACGGCCAGTACAACCCACACGCACACTTCGGCCGGGACGCGACCGTCGAAGACGTACTAGAGAGCCCGATCGTGGCCGATCCGTTCCATCTGATGGACTGTTGTCCGTTCTCCGACGGGGCTTCTGCCGTGGTTGTGGCTGCACCCGACCGCGCGGAGAGTTTCTCCAGTACCCCGGTGGACGTGACCGGGATCGGTCATCGCACGGATGCTGTCCCGCTGGCCGACAAGGCGGACCTGACCGAAACCCGGGCTGCCCGTCAGGCTAGTACACGGGCGTACAAACAGGCCAATATCACCGCAGATGCGGTCGATTTCGCCGAGGTCCACGACTGCTTTACCGGTGCCGAGGTGCTGGCAACCGAGGCTCTTGGACTCCTCAAAGACGGCAAGGGTGGGCCGGCAGCAGCAGCGGGACGAACCCGCGTTGACGGTGAGATACCGGTCAACCCTTCGGGTGGACTCAAGGCAAAGGGGCACCCGATCGGTGCCACCGGGACCGCTCAGATCGTCGAACTGACCACACAGCTTCGCGGTGACGCCGGAAAGCGCCAGATCGGCGACGCCTCGACTGCCCTCGCGCACAATCTCGGCGGTGACGCCGCAACAACCATCGTCACTGTCATGGAGGCACACGCATGAGCGAACCCACCGATGCCGACAAGGGACCCGGACACGTAAAGTACGAGGACTGGCGCGAACATCTCGAAACTGGCACGCTCCTGGGCGTCCAGTGTCAGTCATGTGGTGCTGTCAGCGCGACGCCAAAGCGGGCCTGTTCCGGGTGTGGGAGCCGGGAGATGGCGGCGATCGAGCTGCCCGAACGGGGCACCGTCTACAGCGAAACCACAATAAACGTTCCGCCCGAGGATTTCGACGGAACCTATCAGGTCGGGGTCGTTGGACTCGGCGAGACGCGGCTGCTTGCTCGCCTCAGGGGAGCAGTCGACATCGGCGAGACGGTCATGTTTACCGGAACAATCGTCGAAGGTGACGGTCCTGGTCCGGTTTTCGAGTCGGCGGAGTGAGCGGTCGTCGCGTTTGCGGGCAGAGAGTGTTGGTCACAGGCGACCGACCGGAGTTTCCTCGTCCGTTGGATCAGTGATCGTCCAGATACTCCGCAATCGGTTGCAGACTCTCCCCCGCGCGGACGACCGGGGTCGCAATCTCCTCCGGACTGATACCCGGCACCTCCACTTCAGGGCGATCAAGCACCGACCCGATGGCGTCGACGAGTGCCGACCTTTCAGAGACGTCGTGTCCGCGGAGTACGACTTCAAGTTCGTCCAGGAGTCCGGGTTCGGTCACCGTCGGTTGTGGCTGGAGATACGGATCGCCGGACAGCAGCACGTCACGGATACTGTTTTGCGGGTCGACCACAACACTGGCTTTGATGAGCTTTTCGGACTTGTAGGCGGCCACACCAACCTCCAGGTCCGGGTCCACGCGACGACACATCCGGGCCGTGGAGCGACGATTGACCCAGGTATCGCTCTCGAAGAAGTCCGACATTTCGTCGATGAACTCCTGTTCTTCCGGCCGCCAGGACGCGGGTTCGATCGGTTCGTCGGGGCCCAGCAACGCCGACACGTTGGCCTCGGCGACCGCATCGAGCACCTCCTTTTTCGTGACGTCGATCGCTTTCTCCTCGATGAGCTGTGAGATCGGCTGGATCCGGGCAGTAAGGCTGTCGGTGTCCTTGTCCTCGAATTTCTCCTCGGGCATATCGATCGCTTCGTCGAGTATCGTCCCAGCATCGGAAAAGTCCCAGACGATACCGCCGGTGACAGCCCAGTAATCGCGCACCTGGGTCGTCCCAGCGGCCCCGGCGATTACCTTGTAGTTTTTACCGTCGATGACGATCTCCGTGTCACCGATCGAACTGTACTCGGCCTCCAGACCGACCTGTTCGAGTCCGGCAACGTTTGCCTCCCCGCTCAGATCGGTTTCCCGGCGGATCGACGTGTCCTCATTGCGGTAATACAGTATGTAGTTTGGCGTCTCGGGTGTCTGGACGCCCGTGCCTCCGCCAAACGCGTACCGGCGACTCACTGCAAACCCGCGGTCCCGCGCCAGTTCTATGTCGACCATATCCGCGTCCTCGTGGAGTCCGATACCGATCGACGGGGTTTGTTCGTCCCACGTGCTGATGACGAGTGTCGGCTCGAACGTCCCCTCGTGCATCTGTTTTGCCATCAGTTCGTCGATTGCCCCCCAGCTCCCAACGGTCACACCGCTTAT
>JAQCMX010000119.1 GCA_028274885.1 Haloarculaceae archaeon | reverse complement strand
CGTCGTGTATGCGGTGGAAACTGTTTGCGACCTTCGCGGAGACGGCCGGAACCAGTACACCCGAAGCGCCAGTCGATACCGACCAGCCAACACTTCGGGACGCACTCGATGCTCTGCTCGCCTCGTACCCTGCCCTCAAATCTGAACTGCTGGACGAGAACGGACAGCTCAACGAGCACGTCCGTCTGTTACACGACGGACGCGACCCCTTCCACGGGGGGGATGGGTGGCAGACTGCGGTCGAGTCGGACGACGAACTTGCCCTGTTCCCCCCGGTTAGCGGCGGGTAGAAATCCCAGACAGGTCGCGTTCGAACACGAGGTCTGGCTGGTCGGACACGTCGCTGGCGGCCACAATCGAATCGGAGACGAACCGCGCCGTCTCGGGCACCAGCACCCGGGTCCGGTCGGCGCCAAGCGTGGCCGCGTCGTTCCTGATCGCCCCGAACAGCGCACGCGCCCCGCGCAGATCACTCCAGGCGCTTGCACCGTACTCTGCCGAACTGACTGTCTTGCTTCCCTCGCTCTGTTCGACACACCGGACGCGGTAGGTCGTCGCACAGACCGTATCCCCCCGTGTGATCGTGATCTGTGTTTCCTCGTCAGCAGCCCGCTCGAACCGCCCGCGGGTCACCGCCGATATCGCCCAGGTTTCGTCCATATCCAGTCCCAACCCGGACAGATGGGATTCCGCGTCACTTTCCTGCCAGAACGCCCACCCGGCCCTGGGATCGGTTGTCACCTCGTGATCATCGCCGAGACGGTGACCCGGGGCCGGATCCGGCTGCACCCATCGAAACTGGGTTACGGGCTCGAACTGGGCCGCGCGGGACGCACCGATACCCGCCCTGTTCCAGCCCAGTACCATGCTGCGCATCACCGTTGCACCGGCCGCCCCCGCCCAGGTGGCACAGGCGTCGATGAGCCTCGTCGAGAGAGCCCCGCCGCGGTACGCCGGATCGACGCGTAACCCCTGGGCCCACGCCTCCTGGTCGCCAAGCACCACACACTGACACACGCCGATCACCGTTCCGTCGACCTCGGCGACGAGGGTCCGCTGTCCCGGACCGTCACCCGCGACCCACTCGTGGAACACGTCCGGCAGATAGTCGTCGAACTCCAGCTCCGGCCAGGTCTGCTCGGTAAAGCTCACAACGTCCTCGTAGTCCGACACACGGGCCTGCCGAACTCTCTCCTCTGGCATACCCTAACAAAGGAGCGCCCGAGACTTGAACGTATCCGCTGTCCCGGTTCACACCCAGGGCCGGGACTGTTCCTGTATTTCGCCGGCGAGCGGTCGCTGCATCCGTTCTGCAACCGACTCACTGTTTGCAAGCGTCCACATCAGTTTGACCTTTGCAGTCCCGGGTAGCATGTCTTCGCCCTCGATGACACCCGCATCGAGCAGGTCGCGGCCGGTGTCGTAGACCCGATCACAAACTCGTCCGTCCACACATTGGCTGGTCATCACGACGTGTGTCCCTGAAGATGTCAAGCTGTCTATCGTATCGAGCCACTCCGTGTTGACGTGGCCCAGCCCGGTTCCCTCGATGACGATCCCTTCGCTGTCCTCGACGCTTCCGAGTTGGTCTGGACCTGCACCGGGGGTGAACTTCACGAGTGTCACATCCGTTTCGAGGTCCGCAGCGAGCGTGAGGTCGTGTTCGCCACGCGGAACGTACCCCCGGCGGAAGTGGATCGATCGGGAGTCGAACTCGATCTCGCCGAGCGGTTTCGCTCCCACGGTTTCGAATGCATCCCGCCGGGAGGTGTGGTTCTTGCGAACCCGGGTCCCACGGTGGAGTGCACACCGCGTGTCCGATGGGCCGGCGTGCATACAGACCAGCACCTCCGCGCAATCGCTCTTTGCGGCTTCGACAGCACACACCGCGTTCATTACGTTATCCGAGGATGGTCGGTCAGCCGAACGCTGACTACCGGTGAACACAACCGGGACCGGCGTCTCCAGCATGAACGATATCGCGCTCGCGGTGAACTGCATCGTGTCCGTCCCGTGCATCACGACGACGCCGTCCGCGCCGGCCTCGATTTCCTCGTAGATCGCACGGGCGAGGTCCTGCCATACGTCGGGTGTCATGTTCTCAGAGAGGATGTTGGCGACCACCCGCCCTCGGTAGTTCGCCAGGCCCGCAAGATCCGGAACGGCACGGAGTACGTCCTCTGCGTCGAACTGTGCTGTGACCGCGCCGGTCCGGTAGTCCACTGTCGACGCGATGGTGCCGCCCGTAGAGATGAGCGACACTGTCGGTAGATCCTCGTCGAATGCGATACTCGACCGCTCTGTTTCCTGCTGGGCGCTCTCGATGTTATAAACGTCAGACTCCAGGAGTTCCACATCCGTTTTCTCGCGTTCCAGCCCGACGTTGTACCCGCTCTCCAGTTTTACCACCAGTTGGTCCGGCGTCGACGAGGGCAAGAGCACACCCTCGAACGTCTGCTCGGCACGCTGGACGCGAACCCTGTCGCCTTCGTTCATGTACTCGGATACCGTGTGGGCGGACTTGAAACCATCCGTTTCAGGCGGCGCAAACGCTGCTTGGAGTGGCACAAGCACAGGTGAGTACACTGATTCGAACTGATCGAGACGTAACTGGTGGCGCTCATCATACGGTCGGTTGTAATACCGTTGGCTGTACGTCTTTCAGGAATTTCACCACCACGTGACGGCGAATATCGTAGATTAGTTACAGCCAACAGTATAACTCAATTCCGGGATTCGCCGGAACGCTCGGCGAATTACCGGTAAAACCGTTACAACCGACCGTATCAGTTGCCGATAGTCTTAGACGCGGAGTATGGGGAGTTTTTATCGACCGATCAGGATGCCTGATACGGTCGTTTGTGACTCTTTACCGTTGGCTCAAAAACCAGACGCGGGTTACAGGTCGTGACACACCGATAGCTGTCACTACTATTTCAGGATACAATGTATTCCACTCCTGGATTTCAAATCCAGGCAGTTGAGGCCGTGGGAGTCCACCGGTGCACCCAGGTGCGCGCTGAATTTCCTAATCTGACAGCGGTAGTGATAACGAACACAGAACCGACAGATAACACGGGAATCGAACGCTCGACACGGCGACCACTCCGTGTGGACGTTATCAACCGGCAACGATCGGTGCGTTCTCGACACCCCAGTACACCCACCAGGCGAGGGCGGATTTCGCGAGCAGTGATAGTACAATGTACACCCGCTCACCGAACAGATACTCGCTCCAGGGCCCGATTTTCTTATACTGCAGATACATATTCACCGCAAAGGTGTTGAAAAACAGGAATGTGACGCCGGTCGCACCGAGGACAAACAGGGGAAACTCGTCGGGATACTCGATATAAGTCGCGCCGGTCGTTATCATAATTACAATCCAGGGAATGATACCGGCGATACAACCGTAGACGAACGGCCGCCAGTCCCGACGCCTCAGCGGGTCGTCGCTCAGTATGTCGTTTTGTTCTTCCATCAGCAGGCCAAAGAGGTTCATCAGTGCGGTCAGGGCAAACAGCGAGAGCAACACGCCGGCGTCGGCGATACCGGATAGCGCCGCAATTACGACAATCATAACCGACGCGGAGAGGGAGTATTCGTACCACCGGTACGGGTTCATTCCGTTGGCCAGATGTTCCTTGTAGCGGCCGTACAGGACTGTCGCAATGGTCGTGTGTGCGAGTGCCGAGAGAAACAGAAATGCAACCACAAGCAGTCCCACCTCGAACTCAACATCGAGGAAGTCCGACACCGGTGTCAGCGTCTCGGCTTGGTTGTCGAACTCGAGTCGGGTAATCGAGAGCCCAAAGTTGCTTCCCTCCAGAATTATCAACATCAGTACAGCCTGGCCAAAGTGAATCACCGCAGCGACGCTATTCCACCGTCTGAGCGATGTCATGGATTGTGCCACATTGAAATATTAAAGGTTGCTAGGATTAAACATCTATTGTTTGGGATCGGAGAGGGATTGCATCTCCCGATCGGAAAGGATAGCGCCACCGAAGGGATGAACACCACGCTCAGAGCGTAAACTTATTCTGTGAAAACTCGGTCACGACGTCGAACGACTCGACGATGTCGCCGAACTCGGATTAGGTACCGACGACGGACCGACCGCTCGGTACGCCCGCGGTCACGACCGTCTGATCCTCACGCAGGTCGACGACTTCTTCACCGAACTGGACATCGAGGACAGGCAGGTGTCCTCTTTCAACGGGACCAGACGCTGTCTACGCGCGAGGTGGGGAACGCCGTTCACGAGATGTCGCAGTACCTCGACCGGTCCGACGTGACCCTCGGATACGTCAGCAGGAACTGGCTGTGACGAAGGGAGAAGACATGCAGTTCACGGCTGAAAGCGACACCTGATTGTCCTGCAGTCCAAATTCAGACATAGAATAGCCCTCAGAAGGTCTGGTGGTAGTTAATTCCCGAGGAACGGTGGTAGCGAGGTCTCGGGAGAAGGCGCATCTGTGTAACGAACGTTGTACGCTGTTTTTAGATGACGCGGTTCTGGAGGTAATCGAGGTGTTTGGCGTTGTAGACGATTTTGACCTCGTCTGTCTCCGCCGATCCGATGCAGGTAAGTCGGACGTTTTTGTCCTCGACTTCCTCGTCGGAGAGAATCTGTTGCATATCCATATTTATCTCACCCTCTGTAATGATGGCAGCACAGTTCGCACACGCACCAGCCCGGCACGAAAACGGCCAGTCGTACCCCTGTGCTTCAGCCGCCTCGAGGATATATTCGCCTTCGTTCACGTCCAGTACGCCGTAGTCTTCGTCACTGAGGTCCGCGTCCGCAGCCTCTTCGAAGATGTTGTCATCGTACATCTCCCAGCCTTTGTCGTCTACAACTTCGTAGTTGAGGTATTCTACTGTTGGCATCATTGTACCCTTTGCTCCGCTCCCGGTTAGACTTTGCTGTTGACGATGACTG
>JAQCMX010000116.1 GCA_028274885.1 Haloarculaceae archaeon | reverse complement strand
GCGGTAATAAACTGTGAGGAAACATCGCCCGGAATCGCGAGGCTCCCGCCGGTGACGGGTCCGCCCACGACGAGTGGTGCCTGCCCGTTCCCACGGGTACTTTCTGCCCTGCCACCAATCTGATCCAGTGCGTCGAGTAAGGGTCCGTGTGGTCGCGAGCGAAGCGAGTCGTCACCGGTCAGAACTGTCAGCCCTTCCGCAAGTGCGGCCGTCGCGGTCGTCAGACGCATTGTGGTCCCGCTGTTGGCACAGTCGATGATACCCTCCGGAACCGACGGTTGTCCGTCGAATCCGTCGATCTCGAGGACGGTCTCGCCGCCTTCGGCCACGCCGGAGTCGTCCGGATCGGTCACCGAACCACCAAACGCCTCAACCGCACGCATCGTTGCACGGGTGTCGGCACTGACCAGCGGATCCAGGACGGTGGCGCCGTCGGCATACCCGGCGGCGAGTATCGCCCTATGCGTGTAGCTTTTTGACGGTGGCGCGCGAACCTGTCCCTCTAGTGTCGACGGGGAAAGCGTGACGTCCATATTCCCTCTCCACCCCGGACCCTCTCAGACTGTCGGGTTCCGGCGAAACTCCCCGTAAACTCAGTCTGAGCGGAACGAACCGGTCCAGAGAGATCCCTCGAAACTACGAACGATCTATCCGTCTATTTAGCTCCTCCGTAGTTACGTCTGTGTAACCCAACGCTGCGAGGTCAGCCTCAGCAGGCGTGCTCGGTTCGGTACTGATACTGACGGCTATAACTTCGTGAGCATATTCGACCCCGCGGGGGGTCGAAATTGCGCATGGGCTTATAGCCGTTAGTATGACATCCGTAACCGGTAGGTGGCTGGCTCAGCATTATCGGGGTATGACCGGAGCCGACAGTTCGGATTCGGAGCCTGAGTCACGCAGGAAAGCACAGGCCGACGACGACGGATCGGCCCTCGAAGAACTTGCCAAGCAGGAAGGCTGGCACGTCGAAGGAAGTGCGGCACGTGTCCACTACCGGGGTGCGACCGATCGGTACAGCATCGAGTTCTATGCCCCGAGTAGGTGTACGCTGTACTGGAAGGTCCCCCCGGAAGGTGGCGACGGGACGGCGGTCCCGGTGGGCCGTTCAACCGTACCGGAACCACTACGAGAGCGCGTTCGGGAGGATCTCGCCGGTGCGGGGATCGATCCCGCCATCGAGGAACGGTCGCTGTAGTATAACACGAAATCGGACTTCGACGGGGAGAATATCGGCAAACAACTCGTCAAGGTTGGAGACCACCGGGGGTAGCCAGTTCCAGACCACGGCTCATACTAACGGCTATAAGCCCATGCGCAATTTCGACCCCCCGCGGGGTCGAATATGCTCACGAAATTATAGCCGTCAGTATCAGTTGTCCCAGGACAGCGCGCGAAAATCAACGGCAACCGTCGGACCGGCTTTTATCCGTCGGTGAGGTGGTATCGTCGAACCACCAGCACACCGAGGGCCCCGATCAGTGAAAAGACCACGGGATACCAGAGACCTGCAAAGAGCGCGCCCGTGGACTCCGAGCCGAACGAAACTACCGTCTCGCCCATTTCTACGTCCGAGGGTACGGCCAGTGGGTCCCCTGTCAGGCGGACCAGTGCGAGTTCATCGAGCGTTTCTAGTTCGCCGATCGGGTACTCGAAAACGAGTGTCGAGAGATACGTCACTGCCCCGTACCCGATTGCGATTCCCAATGTGGTGATCACAGCCAGTTCATTTGCGCCGCTGTCGCCGGTTTTCCAGACGAAGACCACCCCGACAGCAAGGAGCACGAGGATCGGTACAGCATCAAAGACCGCGGTCGGTATCGTGGATTCCTGTCCGATCTGGCCTGCGAACGAAAAGAGATCGAAGGTAGCTCCCAGTTCGGTGAACTCCCCAGCAGACTCGTAGAGGATCATCGGATCGCTCGCGGAGATGTCGATTCCGTGTGCGGCATTGTACCGAACCCCGATTCGGCTAATCTGGTCGACGAGCGTCAGATCGCCGCCGTCAGCGTCGGGGTCAGCGAGGATTAATACGCCCGTCAGTGCGTATCCAAGGAGGTACACAACCGCACCGCTGACGACTGCCAGAGACCACTGTTGTGCGTCCCGAAGCTTCGTCAAGATTTTGTCAGTAGAGTCCCCGTCTGGTCCGGATTCAGGCGTACGTTCACTCTCGTCTTGCGAGCCGACGGTACCCCGAGGCACGCTTACCACAACCCACCTGCATTTAAAAAGGATTTCGGTGCGCCAGGCCTCGGAGGAAGGGGTTGTTGTCGGAACACCCCTCGGTGAACGGCTCTCAGTCCTCTGGTTCGAAATCCAGCGCCGCAGAGTTGATGCAGTATCGTTTCCCGGTCGGTTCCGGACCGTCGTCAAACACGTGCCCAAGGTGTCCCTCACAGCGGGCGCAGACGACTTCTGTCCTGCGCATGCCGTGACTGGTATCGACGCGCGTTTCGATGGTCCCATCCTGGTACGCATCGTAGAAACTCGGCCACCCAGAGCCGGAATCGAACTTCGTCTCGGAGTGGAACAGTTCGGCATCACAGCCGGCACAGACAAACAGCCCGTCGTCTTTGGTATCCAGCAAGTCGCCGCTGAACCTGGGTTCGGTACCGGCTTCACGCAGGATTCGATACTCCTCTTCGGTTAGCATCTCCCGCCACTCCTCGTCGTTGTCAGGGATCGAATCAGATTGTTGTTCACTCATACCTGTATCTAAGGGCTGCACGAACATAACTTCCCCAGTGGCAGGAACGAGGACCGGGATCTACGCTCGTGTCAGTTCCGGTTCCGGGGACAGGACCCACAGATGCTTTAGTCGAGCCCGCAAAGGTAC
>JAQCMX010000114.1 GCA_028274885.1 Haloarculaceae archaeon | reverse complement strand
AGCGCGAAGAGATCGAATATGCCGACTGGATGGGAACCAAACACCTGAGTGCGGCCGAGATATCGACCGAAAAGGAAGTACTGGCTGCCGTGACAGTCAGTGAGGAAAACGGTCGCGTAACGATATTCAGACGCGGACAGTATACCGACTGCTCTCGCGACGAAATCGGCGACCGCTGGACGGAGTAACGAAAAAAACGGCATATGGGAGTCAGTAACAATGCACGATGAGGGTATGGCGTCGAACGAGACAGAGTTCTGGGAAAACCGGTACGAACTCGACTCGTTTACCGGCGTAGCGAACGGGTCAGAAGACTACCGACTTGCGCTGCTTTTTGACATTACCGACTCAGTGTTTTGCTCCGCGGGAAGGGAACTTGTAGAGACACTCAGCCAATTTGAATGCTTCGCTCCATCGCCAGCAAAAACGTTTCACATTACCGTCAAGATATTCGATATATCAGTCAGCCCGTCAACAACCGGAGCCGACAACGTCCCACCGTCCATTCGCCGTGTTGACGACGCCGTATCGAGTGTCTTACCCGCGTATCATCCGTTCGAGATACAGTTTCCGAAGCTCAATCTCTTTCCGGACGTTGTGTATTCAGAGGTGGTTGACCACGGACAGTTAGCCTCACTGAACCGCAAACTGTGTAAAAAGGATGCGATCGCGTCACAGGCTCGGGACGATGATAATTATATACCGCATCTGACGCTGGGCTATTTTCGGAACAGCGTCGACTACAGTTCATTCATCAGATTCATCGAAAACAATCGGGAGGTACAGTTCCCCGTACTCCCCGTTGAGACACTCAGCCTGGTTGCGTACAACGTCGATGGACATCCGCCGACATACGACCGGGTCGAACTATACGAACTCTGAACCGCGACCGTATCGTGCAGGCCCACACGGCCCACGGACGGACACTCATACTTACTGCGAGCCTTTCCCGCCGTCGAAAGCAACAACAGGTGTCACACGCCTTGACACATCCAGCGAGGTCTTCTGGTGGTGATTATACGGTACTCCTTGATACTGATATCCATCAGTTGCTCGTGTTCCGCTTCGGCTACCGGGACCTATCGACACCCATCCGGATCGTGTTTCAGGAACGAACACATGTGACGGAGACGCCGTGTCACCCCGACGAGCGACCGACACACCCCGGTAGTGAGGTGACGAGTCCTGATTTGGAACGGCGGCTTTCGAACCCTGTCGATGTCACAGACGGGTTCGGGATGCAAAATCACAGGATGGAAATACCATGGTACTCTATCTCTGATCGCGTGCGAGGGTAGCCAAGCCTGGAAACGGCGGCGGACTCAAGATCCGCTCCCGTAGGGGTCCATGCGTTCAAATCGCATCCCTCGCACTGTGGGCCACTACGGCCCCTCGCACACAGTGCGGGAAGACTTGCCCGGAGCGGTCTTCCCTCGCAACTTTCTGACCAGATGGCACAGTTACGGCAACCCCACTGTTGAGAGAATCAAATGAGCGACGATTCACGATTTCGAGCCCGCAAAGTATATGTTCCAGATGAGACTTTTGATAAAACAATGAGTACGCGCGTGGTAGACCGCGTCGACAACTGGTCCGAGCAGTCGTTCTCGGGCGGGTACGCCGGATTACAGGAACTGGCAAACGGCGACTTTTCTGGTGTTGTCCAGGCAGATGGGGCCGAGGCCTATCTGACCAGCGGCGTCGTTCTCGAGATCCGCGACGGCGACATCACGGATTTCGAGCAACAGGCGGGTACCGCGTACCGAGCACCCTGCGACGCGCTGCCACTACTTGCGGTCATGCAAGAGCGAAGTGACGAGGTACGAGCAAGATACTACACCGAGCAGACAGCGCTGGCCGAGGTAGACGAGACACTCTCAAGTGGCGGATTCACCGGCTACGTCGAACTCTCCGAGAACGTTCTCAGCGGGGACTACTATCTGGTCTATCATGCAGGGGAGTCGATGACCGTGGCATACATCGGGGAGGCCAAGCGACTCGTTGAGGGGACGGAAGCCTTTGAGACGGCCAGCGACGAGGTCGGGATCTACGAGGTTCGGCCGGCCGCCATCGAACCGATCGGTATACCGGAACCACCGGAGCAAACGACAAAAGAACAGCCCAAACACACAGAGCCGTCCGACGAGGAGACAGACCCAACCACTGACACCGAAGATTCCCAGGTCACACAGACGACCCAAGCGTCGGAGGTAGCATCTGAAGGGCCAGACCAGGCCGACTCGGGGGGGAACGCAGATGGGTCAGAACAAAACTCCACAGGCGAACCCACGGGAATAACAGCGTCCACCAGTAGCGATCCATCCCCACCAGTCCACTCCCAGACAGAACCGGAGTCAGACGCGTCTGGGTCTACAACGAGTGCAACAGTAGAGGAGACCGAAACGGCCGGTGAACGGGCCGACGCTGTGCCGGGGAGCACAGAAACAGACACCACAACTTCAGCCGAGTCCGACAGCCCCAGCAAACCAGTTCCGACCCCGGAATCGCTTACCGACGATCCACGGTCAGAGCAACAACAGGGGCCGGAACCGAAGCCACAGGGCGTCGAAGACGAGAGAGCACCGTCCACGGGGGAGGTCGAAGAGGACTCATCCGCGGACGGTCCCACAGATGTCCCGGACCTGGAGACACGCGCGATCCCGTCACTGGATCCGGGCCGGACAAAACTACCAGAGCAGGGGACGGAAACAGCCAGTGGGGTACCCACGACCTCGCACGCTGAGTCTTCAGAGCAATCAGAGGAAAGTACGCAGAGTTCGGGCCACCGACCAGCGCCTGAGGTTGACCTGAGCGGTTCAGGATCTGCGATACCGCAAAGTCATGGCGGTATCAAAGCCCAACCGGAGACGGACGACCACGTGGGATCGTCATCCAAGCAAGTAGAGAAGCTACAGGAAGACCTGGAAGAACGGGAGACAGAGGTCACACGTCTCAACGAGGAACTCGAGGAAACCCGTGAGGAGCGGGCACAGCTCGAACAGCGACTCGAGGCGGTAACGGACGAGCGCGACGAATTACAGGCGGAACTCGATCGTCTGGAGGCGAAGGTCGAAGACATGGAAACGCGGGTCGGTGGGAGCACCGACGCTGAACGTCAGATCACACAGGATGAAGCACTCGCCGGAACGGATCTGTTTATCCGCTACAGCTCCAAGGAAGACGCCACACTCGAGAAAGCACACGGGGGCAGCACTCGCCGCGATGCGGTCAACGAGAACCTCCGACTCGAAAAGCACACACAGTTCGAGTCAGACACGGTTGCGGTTGCGGGACAGGCATACGACGAGTTTCTCAAGGAGACCGTTTCCTACCAGTTCATCGAATGGGTGGTACGTGACTTGCTTTTCGAGATTCGAAACACGAACTACCAGAAACCACTGCAGAATCTCTACAACGCACTGCCAAAGATCGACAGGGCCGAACTCGCAGGGGAGATTGATGTGACGTACGCCGAAGACGGGCAGGAGACCCGTTCTCAGGAGTCGTTTGACGTGGTGTTGCGCAACCGGATGGGGGAACCGTTGCTCGTGGCGAACCTCAATGACAGTCTCGAAGCGGCGACAGAGTCGATGATGGAGACGCTGATCACCTCCGCGGAGCGGGTGGGTCAGTCAGTCGGCAAGTTTGCGTGCGCGTTTCTCGTGACCACGAGTTTCTTCGAACCTGGTGCACTCGAGGTCGCGAGCGAGGCCACCAAAGGGGGGCTTCTCAGCCGTGACAAGCGCGAGAGTTTCGTAAATCTGTCGAGAAAGAACGGCTATCATCTCTGTCTC
>JAQCMX010000105.1 GCA_028274885.1 Haloarculaceae archaeon | reverse complement strand
TGGGAGGCAAGGGTCGAAAAACAGCAGGATCTTCGAGGCTTGGAGACGCTGAATGTCAACAGTTACTTACACATCTCGGGACAAATATCGGCAATGAGTGAGACCGAGCAAGCCCAGTCTGACAAACAAAAATACGAGTTCAGAAAGGTCATCGAGGAACTCAAAGAGCACGAGGGATCAGGGACGCAACTGGTCACGATCTACGTCCCCCCGGAGCGTCTCATCAGCGACGTCGTCGCCCACGTCACCCAGGAACACTCGGAGGCGAGCAACATCAAGTCCAAGCAGACCCGCACGAACGTCCAGGACGCACTCAAAAGTATCAAAGATCGACTGAAATACTACGACACGAGACCCCCCGAAAACGGGATGGTTCTCTTTTCGGGTGCGGTCGACACCGGCGGCGGACGGACGGACATGATCACCCGCGTCCTCGAAGACCCTCCACAACCGATCGAGTCGTTCCGATATCACTGCGATTCGGCGTTTCTCACAGAACCGCTCGAGGAGATGCTGGCCGACAAGGGACTGTTCGGGCTGATCGTGCTCGACAGGCGCGAGGCAAACGTCGGTTGGCTTCGGGGGAAACGCGTCGAACCGGTCAAGTCCGCATCCTCACTGGTCCCAGGCAAGCAGCGTAAGGGTGGCCAGTCGGCACAGCGCTTCGCACGACTCCGGCTGGAGGCCATCGACAACTTCTACCAGGAGGTCGCCGGGATGGGCAACGAACTGTTCGTCCCCGAGCGTCACAATCTCGATGGCATCCTGGTTGGCGGTCCGTCGCCGACCAAAGACGAGTTTCTCGACGGTGACTATCTTCATCACGAACTCCAGGACCAGGTTCTTGGCAAATTCGACGTCGCCTACACCGACGAATCCGGGCTGTACGATCTCGTCGACGCCGCAGGCGAGGTACTAGCCGAACACGAGATTCTGCAGGACAAGGAGACGATGGAGGAGTTTTTTTCCGAACTCCACGACGGCAAGCGGGCTACCTACGGGTTCGAGCCAACCCGCGAGAACCTCGTGATGGGCGCCGTCGACCGACTGCTCATCAGCGAGGATCTGCGCAAAGATATTGTCACCTTCGAGTGCTCGAACGGTCACGAGGAGTGGACGTTTTTGAACAAAAATAAACCGACCCCCGAACACACCTGCTCGCGGTGTGGCGAAGTGGTCGATGCGGGCAGACGCGAGGATGCAATCGACCACCTGATGGGGATTGCTGACCAGCGTGGCACGGAGACGATCTTCGTCTCGACCGACTTCGAGAAGGGCGAACAGCTCCTTTCGGCATTCGGCGGCGTCGCCGGCCTCCTCCGATATTCGACTGGTGTGTGATCTTTCGATAGTATGTGGCGTGGCACTAAACAGCGCCGGAACGAGGTGTCAGATTGATCTGAGAGGTTACGAGCTATCTACCTCAAAATCTCCTGCTTCGATAAAAGAGCTGAGATGCCACACCGTATGATGATTGCACTTACGGGGACAGCCGCTGTCTGTCTCGTGGGAAGATGACGGCCTCGCGGATGTTCCCGAGGTCAAGCATCGTCATCACGAGTCGTTCCCCACCGAGGCCCCAGCCAGCGTGTGGCGGCATACCGTACCTGAACATCTTTGTGTAGTACTCGAATGCCTCGGGTTCGAGGCCCTGCTGTTTGAACCCCTCGATGAGGTGGTCATAACGGTGTTCACGCTGACCACCGGAGACAAGTTCGAGTTCGGGGTGCATGAGATCGAATCCGGTCGACAGGTCCGGATCGTCGTCGTGGTCTTTGATGTAAAACGGTTTGATTTCACTCGGCCAGTCGGTGATGAAATAGTGTTGTCCCACGTCCGCACCGAGTGCGTGTTCACCCTCTGTGGGCAGATCGTCGCCCCAGACAAGCGGTTCGTCGAGCGCTCCGGTCGCGTTGATCCGCTCGATTGCTTCCTCGTAGGACAGGCGGGGGAAATCACCCGCCGGGACCTCGAATTCCTCGGTGAGACCGAGCGTTTCGAGTTGCTCGACACAGTTCTGTGCGACACCCTCGTGTGCGGCCCGTACGACAGACTCGCAGGCGTCCATCGCACCGGACTCGTCGATGAACGCTGACTCGAAGTCGATACTTGTCGCCTCGTTTAGATGGCGTGGCGTATTATGTTCTTCGGCGCGGAAGATCGGTCCGATCTCGAACACCCGTTCCAGTCCCGAGCCCACCATGAGCTGTTTGAAAAGTTGTGGGCTCTGATTCATGAACGCCTCCGCACCGAAGTAGGTAATCGGGAACAGTTCGGTCCCGCCTTCTGTGCCGGTGGCAACTATCTTTGGGGTGTTGATCTCGGTACACCCAAGATCGCGGAACTGTTGGCGGACCGCCCGGAGCACTTCCGCGCGGATATCGAAGATCGCCTGCACCTCGGCCTTTCGCAGGTCGAGCGTCCGGTTGTCGAGTCGTGTGGAGAGATCCGCGTCGACCTTTCCCGACGGATCGAGGGGGAGTTCGGGATCGGCCTCCGCGATCACTTCGACCGACTCGGGGACGATTTCGACCCCAGTCGGCGCACGTTCTTCCTCTTCAACCGCGCCGGTGACTGTGATGACACTCTCCCGGTGGACCCCGAGCCCCGTCTCGACGAGTTGCTCGTCCATCTCGTCCTTTTCGAATTTGACCTGTATCTTGCCGGTGGTGTCCCGGAGAATGAGAAAAGCGATACCGCCGAGATCCCGAAGTTCGTGGACCCAGCCGGCAACAGTCACCGTGTTGCCCGGCGCTGCATCCGCAGTGTACGTGCGCGATTCCATAGTCGTCTGTTCCGGGTCCCTCGACTTAAGTTCGGTCTTTCCACCCTATCGACCGTTTTCGATGCGGATCTCCGTGCAGTTTGAAAGACGGAGTCCCGAGTTCGACGCTCACAGGGGCTAAACCGTGTGTCAAACCGGGATGACGGCCTGGATCGATCGGTTTCAAACAGGCACACGACCTCGGGAACACCGACCGGCGAAGGGTATCCGGATTACTCTTTGGGGCGCGTTCTGGGGGTTCGTGTCTCGCCGCGTTCGGTCGTGACCTCGCGCTCAAATCCATACAGCACTGTTCCGGTATTGGCAGTCAGGAGGACACCTGTCATCGGCGCGTCGGTGAAAACGAAAAGCCCCGTCCCCAGGGCAATCGGGCCAGCGGTGAGAACGGCCCACAGGAGCGGGCGGGAGATGTCGAGACGGTGTGCGTCGCGGTAGACGAACGCGAATGCGACAACCGTTGCGACAACCCCGACCACTGCGCCGGTAATCACGATCCACAGCATACCGCATAATTAAAACGAACGAAAAAAAGCCTTCCGCGAGAGCCACGTTAAAACGCCACGGGCGAGAGCGTAGCCATCGTATGTGGGGACCGCTGCGGAACGGAACCGCTTGCGGGGTCGGTCAGTGGATTGCTATCCGCATCCACCGACCGAGAACCGGCCATTGGGGGTTTAACACGCTGTGCCGATCTACGGTCTCACCGATCGGTATTAAAAACGTGGTCCATACGAACGTGAATAACGTCGCTGACATAGATCTTACACTCTGTGCGATTGAGCTGATTGCTCATACTGTTGGCTGTGCGTCTTTCAAGAATTTCGCCACCACGTGATGGCGAATATCGTGGATCAGTTACAGCCAACAGTATGATAGTGTTTGTTGCGGTAACTTTCGTAACCAGTCACAAATATCGGTGTTTCACGCCGTGTAACCGGTGTCTTGTCACACCACAGCGGTAAAGACTCGCAACAAACACTATGAGACACA
>JAQCMX010000102.1 GCA_028274885.1 Haloarculaceae archaeon | reverse complement strand
CGACCGGGTGGCTTGCTACCTCGATGTCGGTTCCCTCCATCCTGCCCGTGCAGAAGCGGGCAAGGGTGAGGTTGTTCGCCTATTAAAGGAGGTCGTGAGCTGGGTTTAGACCGTCGTGAGACAGGTCGGCTGCTATCTATTGGGGGTGTTTGGTATCTGACGGGAACGACCGTATAGTACGAGAGGAACTACGGTTGGTGGCCACTGGTGTACCGGTCGTTCGGAAGAGCGCTGCCGGGCAGCTACGCCACATGGGGTAACGGCTGAATGCATCTAAGCCGGAAACCCACCTGGAAAAGAGATACCGCCGAGGCTACTCGTACAAGAGGAGTTCGATAGACTTGGGGTGTACGCGTCGAGGCAACGAGACGTTTAGCCCGCGAGCACTAACAGGCCAAAGCCACCATTCATACCGCATTGACTCGCTGAAACGAGTCCAGGCGCAAACTGGATCGCACGTCCACGTGGTCTTTCGGTTCGACCGACGCTGGTCTGAGGGGTCCTCCCTCAGCGTGGTTCGACTCCACGGGTCGGCGTTAAGGCGGCCACAGCGGCGGGGGTCCACCCGTACCCATCCCGAACACGGCAGTTAAGCCCGCCAGCGTTCCGGGGAGTACTGGAGTACGAGAGTCTCTGGGAAATCCGGTTCGCCGCCACCATTCATACTCCGGCGGAAACATCTCGTTTTCCGCCTGCTTATCACCCACACACAGTGGCGACGCCGTGTGTAGCTTTTATATTTCAACCCCGGGCAGTTTTGTGTCGGTACCGATCAGTTCGAAACCGGAGTAGCCCCGTGTGTGGCGGGATCCGGTCTTGTCCTGCCACGAACAGGGTGTGGCGCCGCTCTGGCACAGGTGGTGTCGCTTCCTGACAGAGGAGAACGGTCCGCCTCACAGCCTCTCGCCGTCACCGCTAGAACTTTTCGCCGGCCTCGATGGTCGTCTCCAGCCAATTCTCCTCGGGTGGGAGCGGACACGCGAACGTCTCACTGTAGGCACAGAACGGCGAGTACGCCAGATTAAAATCCAGCACAATCTCCGCCCCGTCTGCGAGCTGTCCTTCGACTTCCAGTTCCATATAGCGGCCACCCTGGTACGTTTCCTGGCCCGTCGTCTTGTCCCGGAAGGGGACAAACAGGCTCCCGTCCTCGGGTGACTGTCGGTAGCCGGCAAGTTCGTGGTGCGCACCGGCAAGTTCGAACCGGAGCGTCGCGACGCGGTTGTAATCGACTGTTAGCCCTTCGGACGTTTCCATCGTGACCGCGACGGGTTCCTCGTGGAGCGTGACGGTCGCAACGACACGGTAGGTAGGGTCGGGGTCGAAGTACTCGAGTCCGTCGAACTCCGCTCGCTGTTCCGGTGGGATCGGCGACTGGCGGTGGTCGGCAAAGAAACTGTCCTTCTCGGCGCGGTTCTCCCGGAGTTGACGCTTCCAGGTGTCGTCGTCGACTCGCTTCTCAGGTGTCGTCATATGATTTCCTTGCATGCCAAGCGGTATGAGTTTCGTGGCTCATGGCCCCTCGAACACCTTCCGGGCCGCTGTCCTCGTCTGGGGAGGTGGTTTTTCCCCACCGGATATTTACTTCACCCCTCCTCGTGTAATCCCGACGCGCCAGACGATGTCGCACCGATGAAATACGACGACCTGGAACCACCCGCGACCGTTCCGGCGAGCCCCCCGCTCCCCCACAAAACAGTGCGGGCCGTCGTGGCGTAGCTGAGCGTACGCGGGGGACAATGCAGAAAGGGCCGACAGATCGCGGGTCGAACTCACCCTTCGTCGACAAGATACTCGTCCTGGACTGTCAGGATCCCGGTCGAATCCGTGCAGTCGGCGTACCGCCGGAGCGGTTCCTCGTTGAGGTCGAGAAAGGTTTCCCCCCAACGTACCTTCGAGATCACATTCTCGGCGCGATCGCGCTCCCCGAGAATCGCGAGCGCACCGGCGAAAGCCTCCACGGTGGTAAGTTCGAACGGTGTCCCGTAGTTGACGGGGTTTCCGGCCACGAGGAAGGGCAGAGAGCGGTGGACACCATCGAGGTCAAACGCTTCCGCTTTTGCGGTCCGCCAGGAACAATCGAGCGCCACAAGTCTGTGATTGTCCGCCCGGTCTGCCGGGGACAGTGCCCGCTTTGCGAACGGATTGAGCACTATGCCCGGGGGGGTTGCCCGCGTCGACTCGTGCAGCGTTGCGAGGTCGAATTTCGCGAGACGGCGGGCAGTACACTTCGCGGGGTCGTCGTTTCCTTCGTACCGGACGTGTAACTCCACACGCTGGCTACCGTGTCCGCTAATATAAGCCACACGCCCGCCGATGCAGGCTATCTCACCGGGCGGTGGTGGCTGTCGGTTCCGACCAGCGCGTCACATACGCCTGGACGACAGGCGAGGTTACGATGCTGTCCAAGGTTCCTGCACTACGTAATGTTGTCGACGGGATCGGTGGCACCGGGACAGCACGAACCGAAGAGACGCCCACACTGGAAAGAAGGTACAAACCCAGCGGAGAGAAGACCAAAGACCCAACCGAACGGGCGGCCAACACAGCAGATGCAAATATCGATGACGTCAAACTCAAACTCAATCCGAGACTGTCAGACGACAGGAACGCGAAGACAGTGCCGACGACGCTGTGGAACGGTCGACACACGACAGGGGGTCACGACACGGAGAATATCGAGGGGGAACGGACGGTGACCACGGTGTTCCGGACTCATCATAAGTATGTCTGAGGACGAAACACACGGGAATGTCCCGGACGATCCGTCAGCGCAGGTCCGTGCCTACTACCGGGCACTCGACAACCACGATTATGCCCTGCTGGAGGGGTTGCTGGTGCCGTCCTTTGTCCACGATCGGCCGGATATGACCCTCGAAGGCCGGTCGGAGTTCGTCCGATTTATGCGCTCGGACCGCCCCATGACGGACACAAGTCATCCCATCGACGCAGTTTATCCGGAGAGCACGGGCGATGAAATCGCCGTCAGGGGTCGGTTGCTCGCTGCCGACGGGACACTGCTTGCGACGTTTCTGGACGTGTTTTCGTTCACGGACGATCGGGTCGCCCGAATCCAGACGTTCACCGCGTGACATCCATGCTCCAGTCCGGCGAGGAAACCCGGCGGTTGCAGGCAAAACTCGACAACGGTGAGATCACCGAGGCGGAGTACGCGCGTCTGGTCGCCATCCGGTTTGGCGAGGATCCGTCGTCGTTTACATTCGAGGACGCTGCGGCGTTTTTCGATCTTTCGGAGTCGGAGCTCCGCGAGGAGATGGCCTGGCTAAGTCGCCAGCGTCGTCACCGATCCGGCGACGAGACGGAGACGTAAGTGCCCCAATCCAGATTACTCACCGACCCCACGGTGTCGAGTTCCGGCAGGATGCTGATGAGAGAGGCCGCTCGTGGCAGTGGTACGATCCCCGTTTTTATTTACTATCCTCTACCGCAGCAAAACACATGACTCTGTGGTCTGAAGGCGTACATATGGTGGATTACACCCAGTTTCTGGACGGTATCGTCCACGAACCGACCCAGCGGGAGGGTCGCGGGTTCGACCTGACCGTCGCCGAGGTGTATGACCTGACCGGCCCAGGCCGGGTTGATTTCGGCGGCGGCGAACTGGCAGCCGCGGCAACGGAATCACACGATAGCCAGAAGCGCGATCCCGGCGACGACTACGGGTGGTGGAACCTGGACGCCGGCCGGTATCTACTCGAGTACAACGAGTCGCTGACCGCCGAAGGGACGGCCGTTACCCTCCAGACGCGCGACGAACTGCTGGCTCGGGGCGTCTTTCATCCGACGCTTCACGTGACCGACCTCCCTCGGGTCCCTCTCTCCGTCGGCGGTGCGGGTTTCCGTCTCAAGGAAAACGCCCGTGTCTCGACCCTGGTGGTGGCCCGGCGGGACTGATACTGTTGGCTGTAACTGATCTACGATATTCGCCATGTGGTGGCGAAATTCTTGAAACACGTACAGCCAACAGTATGAACCTGCCCGGTGAGGGGCAAGCTACCGGCCGATCGGCGTCCGGAGGTTTTTATCCGTGCGAGCGAAACCGGCGTGTATGACCCTCGACCCGGTCCACGTGGACGGCATCGCCGACCTCGCAGGCCGCGTCAGCCGGTCGGTCGACGAGCGCGACCACAGCGACGTCGCCAACCGCGCCTGGGCGGAGTTTCTGGACCCACTCTACGACGACGGCAGCGAGGTACTGGTCCCATTGGGGAAACACCGCAAACGGCAGGTCAAGATCGAAGACATTGCACTCGAGGAGACCGGGTTCGCGACACAGCACGGTCTGGACGCTGGGACGATCAACCCGACGACGTTCAATAACGGCTTGGTGATCGACGTATCCCAGGCGGCGATGGCGTCGGTTCCTTCCGACGTGGAACTACACCGCGGTCGGACGATCGTGATGACGATCCACACCAACGACGACGGGGTTGGGATCCACGACGCGGACTGGCGTCTCGACGACCGCGGGTATGCGCGCCGGCGCGTGCTACGTGCACCCCGTGTCGACCGCTACGAGCAGACGGTGGTACACGCGCTGGCGCTCTACCGCGCGGAGAGCGAACACGCACTCGAACAGACCGATATCGTGACCGATCTGCTCGTTCTCGATGGACCGATCTACCCCACCGGGCTGCTGAACTGGGTCGATCGTGATCCCGAACTCAAGCGACTGATCATCGAGGAGGCGGAGTTTACGGGTGTTATCGAGAACTATCTCGAACTAGTCGAAACGTTCGTCGAACGGGAGATCCCGCTGGTCGGATTCGTCAAAAACAGCACTGCCAAGGCACTCACACGAACGTTGCGCAAAAAGACGGGCGCGCCCTGGCTCGACGACGACGCCTTTTTTCGCCGGGTATTGAGCCGTCCCGACGAACACGGTGACCCCCGAACCGACGCGCTCACGTTTACCGGTTGGTTCCGGTCGCGGCTTGGGGTCCATGGCGTGCTCTCGGGGGACACCCTCTCGCTGGACCACGACTACCGACTCCCTGCGGAGGCCTACGAGGTGACCTTCTTCGTCGTCTACGACCCTCGCGACGATCTGATCTACCGGGTCGAGGCACCCTACGGTGTCACCCGCGAGACGGACACGCGCGAGCGACTGACCCGACATCTACTCTCCGAGATCGCCGCCCAACGGGGCCCGCCGCTGGCCGTTGCCAAGGCAGACACGCTCGCAAGCATCGGCCAGGACGAGAAGGGGACACTCCGACGGCGGATCGAACGGGAGTTCGACACCGGCCAACAACGGCGCTACGACGACCTCCGGTGGGGGCTCGAACCCGACGTCGACCTGTGAGTACTCAACCGACAGGTTCGCCCTGGGCATCTACCCCCAACGGGGAACAGTTTTAGACAGACAACCACGCGGGTCGCCAGGCGCGGGTCGCCCGACTGTCACACGCCGCCCGCCTCATCGGGTGCCAGTTCTACCGACGGTCCACTCGAAGCAGTACTATCTGTCTCAGCGCCCGAAACGCGCCTCGACGGTATCTTCCCCCTGATCGACCACCTCGACGCCGACCTGGTCGGCGGCAACTCCGATCCGCGCGAACTGGGTCCTGAGGTGTTCCTCGGCTGCATCCAGGGCTTTCTGTCGCGTCCCGAACCCCCTGGGTGCCGGAGACTCGAAGGCGATCTGGACCTCACGGCCGTCGACGACCTGTGTGGAACCGCCGCTGGCCACCTCGTAAAACGCGTCGCACACCCAGACGTACGGCGCATCGACATCCGGCGACCCCCGATAACTGGGGGGGTCCTCGCCGGCTTCGTAGATGGTCCCGGTGAGTGCCGTTCCGCCTGCTCGCCCGCGGACGAGTAACATACCTCAAGTACGTGCCGAGACAAAAAAAGCTACCCGGAGAACTGTTCGCCGGCAGCGCGAGCCACCCGGCGCCGGACACGCCGATCGAACGAACGGCAGCCTCCCGCCTGTACCAGTTTCACCGTGGTGGGGAAACCTGTTAGTACCCCCGTACCCTTCCCTTTCCCAATGTCCGATCTGGGAGATTTCACCGAGTTCGACGGGGACGACACAGGGGAACCCGAAGCGGAACAGACGGACGCCGGGGGAACGACCACAGACACGGAACCGACTGACCCGGACGCCACAGTCGAGGAGTTCGACTCCTATGAGGCGACGCCGGCAGGCCAGGACCGCGGCATCGGCGTTCTCTCGGCTTCGGCGGGCCTGCAGATCAGCGAACGAAGCGACGAGACGCAGTTGCGAGCCTACCTGACCGTCGGCAATCGATCCGACGTCCGCATCGGAAGCTACCTGCTCGCGCCCTACCCGGACGGGGAGCGCCTGTTCTGTCGTATCACCGCCCTGGAATATACACAGGAGTACCGTGCGGACGACGCGACCGAGATTCACGCCCGGCGGGCGATGCGTTCTACTGCCATCGAGGAGGCGGATTTCAAGCTGCTTGCGACGCTCGAACCCGTCGCGGTGCTGTACGAGGACGGTTCGGGCGGCGGTTCACAGCGTGCTGGCGGTCAGGGGACCGGGGAGAACGGCCACCTCAGACGCCGGATGACCGATCGGGTCCCAAAACCCGAGACAATCGTCCGCTTAGCGGACGAGAAAGCGGATATCAAGACGGGACTGAAGATGCCAGCCGACGGGGTCTTTCTGGGCTATCTCGCCGTCGGTGGGGAGACAGTCCGGACCGCCGCGAGCCCGCCGACAATCGACTACCGACTCCAGGACGACTACGCCGCCGGTGATCCACTGGTGTTTCGCCACACCCTGGTTGCGGGTGGGACCGGGTCGGGCAAGACCCACGCGGCGAAAAACGTCCTGCGACAGTACCTCGCCGACGACCGGACCTACCCCCTCGAGACCGGCGGTGACCGCGAGGTCCGTCCCGCTGTCGTCCAGTTCGACCCACAGGACGAGTACGCACAGATGCACGACGATGGCGACTACGACGAGGCGTTCGCCAAGCGACTCGATCGGGAGGGGATCGGACACGGTGGCCACGATGACACGATCGCGTTCGTCCCGAAGGTCGGATCGGCCAACTACGCAGCCAGCCACCACAGCGCCGAGCAGGTGACATTTACAATCCCGTTTTCGATGGTCCACGAGAACCCCTGGCTCGTCGCAGGCAGCGGTCTCAATGACAACCAGTACGGCGCGCTCGTCAACGAACTCCTGCCGCAGTTCGACCGCCAGTACGGCCGCGATGGAACCTACGAACAGTTCCAGTCGTTTCTGGACGATCCCGCACTGCGCGAGCAACTCGACGAGTCGGGGCGCGTCCACGAGGCAACATTCGACGCCGTGAAACGCCGCGCCCGCGGGTTCGGGGCGGTCTTCGACCAGGATGCCCGCCCGATCACCGACCGTGTCCACGAGTTCGTCCGTCCCGGCAGGCTCACCGTCGTCCCCACCTACCACATCTCCCAGGGCCGCCACGCCGAGACGGTCGTGCTCGCCCTATCGTCGCTGTTGGTCGACCAGAAACTCTCGAACGATCCCGCCCACGAGCGAATCAAAGAGACGCCGCTGATCGTGGGGATGGACGAGGCACACAACTTCCTTACCGACGCGGATACAGTCCAGGCACGGAAGGTCATCGGGAAGTTCACCGACGCGGCAAAACAGGGCCGCAAGGAGCGACTCGGGCTCTTTTTGATCACGCAGGACCCACAGGATATCGCGGACCCCGTGTTCAAACAGATCAACACCACAGTCGTCCTCAATCTCGGTGACGAAGACGCTATCTCCGCGGTCAATATCCCCTCGAATCTCGAATCGAAGGTGCCCTACATGGAGAAAGGACAGATGGTCGTCTACTCCCCGGACAACTCCGAACCCGTGGAACTGATTGGACTTTCCCGCTGTGTTACCCGCCACGGCCGGGGGTGAGAGGTCCGCCCTGCTGACCGGGCCACCCCTGAGCCCCGCAATGTTCAAACCCGGGCAGCGTGACAGTTACACATGAATAAACGCATTCTCCTGCCGGTCGACGATTCCGACCAGACACACCGGGCGGCAGAAGTGGCTTTCGAACTGTTCTCCGATATCGGACTCGTGTTGATCCACGTTATCAACCCAGCCGAAGCCGGGTTTACCACCGAGGCTGCGATCCCAAACTTTCCCGAGAACTGGTACGAACAGCAGGAGTCCAACGCCGAGACGATATTCGACGATGTCGAGTCCGAGGCAGAGGAGTACGGCATCGAAGTCGAGCGCGTACTCAAACTCGGGCAGCCAGCCCGGACGATCGTCGATCACATCGAGACGGCGGATATCGACCACGTGGTGATGGGAAGCCACGGCCGACAAGGTGTCTCCCGCATTCTGCTCGGCAGCGTGGCAGAAACAGTTCTCCGGCGTTCGACGGTTCCGGTCACCGTTGTCAGGTGAGTTCGGCCACCGACGAACCGTGTGTCACTCGTCGTCGATTTCACGCAGTAGTTCCTCCGCCTCCCCGCCATCGCCGACGAGCGACCGGTACTGCTTCTCGTCGACCTCGATAGTCCGGGTCTTGCCGTGCCGGACGATCTCGAGTTCGACGGTTCCCTGTGGAACGTTGTGGCGGCGGAAGGATGCTATTGACCTGAATACGAACCACAGCGCGACAGCACATCCCAGCCCGTACACCGACAGCGTCTCGAACGCGAGTGGGTCGGCGGTGCGCGTCCATCGGGCCGGATAGGTGTGCCAGAACAGCCACACGCCGACCGCGGCCAGCGCCGTCCCGGCGAGGACCCCGATCCGCTCCCGGTTCCCCGCCGGTAACACGACGACAACCCCGAGCAACATCGCCGGGATCCCGAGTCCTGCCAGCACGCCGGCGTAGCTTTTGGCTGTCGTTTTGTGACCGGCGACCCCGACGAACGCGACCGCCACGGCGACCCCGAGCGCACCGACAGCTAATAGCGCCAGTCCCGCCGACACGCGCCGTGACCGTGCGATTTCGGACCCCCCGTGGTCGTAGGCCTCGTCGAGACTCGGCATACCGGCTCATTTTGACTCACACTACAAAATAATGTGTCAGACGGACGCAAGACGTCGGCCGACCCTCTCTGACGGCAGGCAACAGGTCCTGGGTGTGGCGTGGCTGGCGGCCGCCGGGATCAGGACAGCCACCGCGAGTCGACACAGTTTGTCGCCCGTGCGTCCCGGGGCAGTTTGATAAAAGCAACCCCCGGAGGATTAGTTACTCTGGATGCGCGGTGCCAGCATGTAGGTGACCGAACCGTCACCCTCGGCGATGTCGAAGTGCATCTTGACCGGGAACTCCTCACCAAGTTCCATGGTCACCTCGGCGTTTTTCGGGATAGCCCTGTCCATGTCCTGCAGGTAGTCGAGCGAAAAAAGCGACGACGCGGGGCCGACGACGAGGTCGATGAGGTCCTCCCGCTCGAGTTCGAGGTGGACGTCGTCGGTGTCACCCTCGGCGTCGATGTAGAAAATCTCCGCCGTCTCTTCGACACCCAGTTCGATATGATCACTCACCATATCCGCGGCCGTGACCGCACGGTCGATGTCCTGGCCTTCGACGATGATGGTCGCGGAGAGATCGAGCTCCGGGAGATCCGGCTCCTCGCGGATCGACTCGGGATCGATGAGTGCAAGCGTATACTCGAGTCCGTCGACGGAGATGTGCAGTTTGCGCGTCTCCTCGTCGAGTTCGAGGTGGACGAGTTGGTCGTTGTCGGCCATGTCTGCGATATCCTGTAGCCGAACCAGATTCACCCCGACGAGTCCGCCGTCTGCGTCGTAGGATTCGAAGGCTCCGGAGTCAAGTGAGAGGTCAACCATCCCCACGTTCGCTGGATCGACCGCCCGGATCTCTAATCCACCCTCCTCCAGGTGGATCTTGCACTCGTCGACCAGCACGCCAACCGAGTCGAGCGTGTCCTGGAGCGTCTCAGCGCGCACGATGGCGTTAAACATCTTGCGCCGAGCTACGGTTCCATGCATTAAAAACCCATGTGCATTCCGCCCGTCGGTGTGTTCCGGGACCGCTCCTCGCGCTCACCCGTCGTCGAGCCGTTCGATCTCGAAGGAGGCCGGTTCGGAAAGCAACTCGTCTACGCGCTCGCGTGCTGCGGTGGGTGAGGTGGCTACCACGACCAGCCCATCTGCGCCCGGATCACCCCGTGCCCGGTAGGCTGTGGCGTTCTCGAACTCCGTCGCGTAGGTCCGCAACACGCCCCGCACCTCACGCTCGAGTTCCGGGAGCGAGAGCTCACCCTCCTCGTATCGGGTCAGTGCCTCCTCGATGTTCCGGAGCGTCGAGATACGATCCATGTCAGGTCGTTCGCAGGTGGTCGGTCTGTGGCTCGTACACCTCACCTTTCTGTTTGAGTTTGTCGATCTCGTGTTCCGCCTTCGAGGCATCCATCGCCTCCTCTTCGGCCCGCTCGATCACCACGTCGACCGGTGCGCCTTCGTCGTACTCCTCTTCGATCTGGCTGATCAGACTCTTGATCGATTTGATCCGGTCGCGCTGACTTTTCGACGTCCCTGTCTCGACGACATCCGCGTCGAGTTCGCCGGTCTCGGGGTCCATTCCGATGTCTTTCAGGCAGTATTCCGCGATGTCGATCGCCCGTCTGGCGTCGGCCTCGTCGACGGTATCGGAGAGGCGAACGCGGGCGCTGGCCTCGGCCAGCCGCACCAGCGCCTCAAGCTTTCGGGCGGTCACCGGCACCGGGGCGTCGTCGCCGGCCCCCTGTGAACGGAGATTGACGTAAAAATCCTGGATCGCTGCCTTGGCGTCTTCGGTCATCGTCGGATAGCAGTTGCGCTTGGCGTAGGCCACGTACTTGCGAAGGAGTCCGGGTTCGATCGTCGGTGCCACCTCGTCGGTGACCGACTCGACCTCCTCTCTGGTGTAGTTCGAGGTCGTCGTTTCCGTTCGGTGGGTGTTCAGTTCGCCCGCGTAGTTCGTCTGGAGTATATGTTCCGCGAGCTCGGCGTCTCTGCTTTCGTCCGGCTGGTCGGTGACCGTAAAGATGAGATCGAACCGCGAGATCAGCGGCGGTTCGAGATCGATCTGCTCGCCGATAGGCTCGTACTGGTCAAACCGACCGTAGGTTGGGTTTGCTGCCCCAAGCAGCGCACACCGGGACTTGAGCGTGGCGTTGATCCCCGCCTTGCTTATACTGATCGACTGTTGCTCGAGGGCCTGGTGCATCGCGCTTTGATCCTCGCTTCGCATCTTGTCGAGTTCGTCTACCGCCGCGATACCCCGGTCTGCGAGCACGAGTGCGCCAGCCTCCAGTGTCCACTGCTGACCCTCGCCGAAATCATCCCGCACGGCCGCAGCAGTGAGGCCGGCCGACGAGGCTCCTTTCCCGGAGGTAAACACCGACCGTGGCGCGATGTTGTCGATGTACTGGAGGAGTTGACTCTTACCCGTTCCTGGATCACCGATCAGGAGCACGTGGATGTCACCACGGGTGCGTGACTCGTCGGGGAGGTGTTTGGTGACGCCTGCAAACAACTGGAACGCCATCGCCCGCTTTTCGACCTCGTAACCGTAGATCGAGGGGGCGATTGCGCCCTCGATTTTCTCGTAGATTTCGGGTTCGTTCGAGAGTTCCACGATCTCCTTTTTATCCGCCTCGGTGATGTCCATCTCCTCGAACTCCTCGTCTTCGATCTCGATACTGAGCCCCTCCATGTAGACGTCGAACATGGCGGATTTCTCGCGGTCGTTGCCCTGTTGTTCGAGCTTGAGCACGCCCGTCGCTCGAACGTGATCCCCCGGTGTGACCTCGCCCGTGATATCGTCCTCGATGTTGACGTCGATATTCTGTGGGGTTTCGCCGCCGCGTAACCCTTCCGGTGACTCCTGGATTCGGAGTTTCTGGGCGTCGATGAACTCCGACTGGTCGTAGTTGATGTGGAACGGACCCTGTCGTTCGCACCCCTGACACTCGTGGGGTTCCTGGAACTCCCCGCCCTCCTGTGGAATCCGTGTGAGCGTGCCACAGCGCTGACACTCGAAGGCGGCGGTAGTGATCTTGGGTCGGACGTCGGTCGCCTTCCGGACGATCCCCTGGACCGCGATGAGCATCCCGCGGTGGTCGGCACGGATCTCGCGGATGTCGGTCGGATCCGGCAGGCCATAGAGTCTGACGTGGGCCTGTCCCAGGGAGACGTCGACCGGCAGGTCGTACAGCCGGAGCGCCTCCTCTGCGTACTCGCGCAACTGCTGTGGTTTGTTGCGGAAGTCGTCAGCCATGTCGGGGTCGAATCGGTAGAGATCCTGCCAGTCGACGTACAGGGATTTTCCCTCACTCGGGTACCTCTGTGCCAGTTCCCCGATCTCGTTGCGGTAGTAACTCCGGTAAAACTCCTCGAAACTGTCGATGAGCTCGGTGTCTTCCGCGCGTGCCATCTGATGCATCCAGATTTGTTCCCGCTTGCTCATGAAGCTTCGCAAAGACCGGACCGGGGGTGACACTCCGATCGCCGGACTGCTCCGGACCGAAACCCATCGCCTGACAGCGTTCACCGCCCTGTGCCGGAACGGTTCGGTACTGTTTTCCGCTCACTGCCCTTCTGTTCAAGCATGACAGCACCCATCAGCGACAGAGTGACAGACCCCTCACTCCGTGCGGACGGCGAGCGCAAGATGGAGTGGGCACGCCAGCACATGCCCATTCTCGCGGTCCTGCGCGAGCAGTTCGTCGATAACCGGCCGTTCGAGGGTGAGCGGATCGGGATGGCGATGCACGTTGAAGCCAAGACGGCGATCCTGGCGGAGGTACTCGCGGCCGGCGGCGCAGAGGTTGCGATCACCGGCTGTAATCCCCTCTCGACACACGACGATGTAAGCGTTGCACTTGACGCGGTCGGGGGCGTCACCTCCTACGCGGAGCGTGGCATCGACGACGAGACGTACTACGAAGCCATCGAGGCCGTCATCGACCACGACCCCACGATCACCGTCGACGACGGCGGCGACCTCGTGTTTGCGATCCACGAGGAGTACCCGGATCTCATTGACACTATCGTCGGCGGCTGCGAGGAGACGACGACGGGTGTCCACCGCCTGCGCGCGATGGCAGCGGACGGCGCGCTCGAGTATCCGATGTTCGCGGTCAACGATACGCCGATGAAGCGACTGTTCGACAACGTCCACGGCACCGGGGAGTCCTCACTGGCTTCGATCGCGATGACGACCAACCTCTCGTGGGCCGGTAAGACGGTCGTCGTCGCTGGCTTTGGCTACTGTGGCAAGGGGGTCGCCCGCAAGGCATCCGGACAGAACGCCGACGTGATCGTCACGGAGGTCGATCCCCGGCGGGCCCTGGAGGCGCACATGGAAGGCTACGACGTGCGACCGATGGCGGCGGCTGCGGGTGAGGGCGACGTTTTCATCACCACGACGGGCAACCGTGATGTCATCGTCGAACAGCACTTCGAACGAATGGCCGACGGCGTTTTGCTTGCCAATGCTGGCCACTTCGACGTGGAAATCGACCTCGATGCACTCGCGGCTCTCGCCGTCGACAGCTACGAGGCCCGTGAGGGGGTGCAGGCCTACGAGATGCCCGATGGACGCCGCCTAAACGTGCTCGCGGAGGGACGGCTGGTCAATCTCGCCTCGCCGATCTCGCTTGGTCACCCTGTCGAGGTGATGGATCAGAGTTTCGGCGTGCAGGCCGTCTGTGCGCGCGAACTGGTCGAGAACGGCGACGACTACGAAGCAGGCGTCCACGCGGTCCCCGACGACCTCGATCGCGAGGTCGCGGAGATCAAACTACGCGCCGAAGGCATCGAGACAGACGAACTCACCCCCCAGCAACGCGAGTACGTGGACAGTTGGCAACACGGAACCTAACGCCGAACTGAACGCCGCCTGAGACCCCCACCCGAGATGAGTTGCACAGTGCTGTTTTCGAGTCTGCAACGTTTTCCCGCTCAACGGACAGGCTGAGAGGGCCGCCGCTGGCGATCGGACCGCCGACACGGTGACAACGAACGTCGCGGGGAGCGACTAGCAACCGTCGTCAGGGTCGATCCCATCACCGACCGTCCCCAGGAGGGACGCGACCCGCGCGCCCGTAGAGCGCTCGACGCGCAGTTGCTCGAACAGTTTGTGGCTCCGTTTGGCAGCGGTCCCGTCGACACCGAATGAGAGTCCAGGATATGACACGTTGGTGAGGACGAGGGGTTCGGCTGGTGCAGGACCGATCCCGTCAGGCCCCGACAGCGACGTCGAGGAGAGAACACGCTCGACGTGGCTGCCGTCGATGTCGCCTCCGAGGACGCCGTCGACGAGGCCGAGGAGTCTGCGGACGAGTTGACGCGGGAACCCACCTGCCCGGAGGGTAAAAACCAGAAACTCGCCGTCCCGGTCGACCCCGATCGTGAGGTCCCGGACAGTCCCTTGCTCGTCGGGCGTGAGGTTGTGGAAATCGTACTCCCCCGAGAGGCGTTCGGCGAGTTCGCGGGCGCTGGCCAGGGCCGTGCTGGGGGCGTGCAGAAGATACGTGTACTCCCGGCTCCGAGCGTGGTGGGTCGCGTGAAACTGGACGGACCGCTCTGGAACGTCCGGTGGCACCTCCGCTCGTGCCCACGCGCGGACCGACGCCGGGAGCCGGCTGTTGATCGCCTCGGGCGTGAGCCACCCGGGCGTGGCAAACGCGACGGTCTGGGCCAGTGCCGAGACCCCTGCGTCGGTTCGGCCCGCCGCGGCGTAGCCGGGCGGCAGGTCCTCGTCCGCCCCGATCACGTCGAGCGATTCGAGTGCATCGAGGAGCGTGTCTTCTACCGTCGCCACGTCCGGCTGGCGCTGGAAGCCGTGAAACGGCGTGCCGTCGTAGGCGATGCGGTAGGCGTACATTACTCGAGCAACGGCTGGCCGGTCATCTCCGGCGGTGGTTCGACGCCGAGTTCGGCCAGTATCGTCGGTGCAATATCGGCAAGTGTGCCTCCCTCGCGGACCGCCCGCCCACCGGCGGTCCCTTCGGGGGTGAGATACACGAACGGGACCGGATTGGTTGTGTGAGCCGTCCGGGGTGTGTCCGGGGTTCCCATATCCTCGGCGTTTCCGTGGTCGGCCGTGACGATGACCGCCGAATCGGCTGATTGCATCGCATCGACGAGGTGGTCGAGGTTCGTATCGACCGCCTCGACGGCCGCGATCGCAGCCTCGAAATCACCCGTGTGGCCAACCATGTCGGGGTTCGCGTAGTTCAACACCACCACCTCCGGGTCGTCGCGCTCGATGACCCCGACCGCCCTGTCGGTCACCTCGGGTGCGCTCATCTCCGGCTGGCGGTCGTAGGTCGACACGTCGGGACTCGGGACGATTTCGCGGATCTCGCCCTCGAACTCGACCTCCCGGCCACCGTTTAGAAAGTAGGTCACGTGAGCGTACTTTTCTGTCTCCGCGATGCGCAACTGCGCCAGCCCCTCCCGAGCGAGTATCTCACCGAGGGTCTGCCCGGGCCTG
>JAQCMX010000093.1 GCA_028274885.1 Haloarculaceae archaeon | reverse complement strand
ACACCCGAATCTCGGCCCTCTCGACGAACCTCCGTACTACGCTATCGACGTCCACGCGGGATCGCTCGGCACCAAAGGGGGGCTGGTGACGACGCCCGATGGGGCAGTCGTCGATGTCGACGAGAATCCGATACCGGGACTGTACGCCGCGTCCAACAGCACGGCCCACGTCATGGGAATCGGCTACGCCGGCGGCGGCGGAACCATCGGTCCCAACGTCGTGTTCGGGTATCTTGCCGGCAAATTGGCCGCTGCCCGCGCGACTGAACGTCCGGCGACGGTGAGTCACTGACCGCTCGGTCCGTCAATTGCCCGAGCGCGAGCCGGTGGTATCTGGGTTGCCAGTCGGTGAAAGTCTGTCAGATAACACCGCGGCCTGGTTGTTTAGACGTGTTCCTCGAGGTACTCCTCGACAGTCATCGTGTTTTTTGCGGCGTGGATGATCGTCTCGACGATGTCTGCTGGCGAGACACAGGGCATCTCGAACGCGGGGTCTTCAAACACCCCGGTGACAGCGTCGAGCAGGGCGTCTCTGTCGGTCGTATCCAGACCGACGATCGCGTCGCCAAGTTCCCTCGGGGCGCCGTCTCCGGTGACTGTCGGGTGGGGACGGATGAAAAAATCACCCGTAATGAGGGCATCTTGGATCTGTGTCTCGTCGAGAATCAGGCTGGCCTTGATGAGTTTCCGGGATTTGTACGACGCGACGCCGACGGTGTCCCCACGCTCCCACCTGTGGCACATGCGCGAGGTGGCTCGTTTGTTGACCCAGGTGTCACTTTCGTAAAACGGGGTCGTCTCGTCGACGTAGGCCAGCACGGACTCGGGTGAGACACTCGAAGGTGGGGTGGGATCGTCCAGCAACGCGTTCAGATTTCGCTCGATCAGGTCGTCCAGCAGTTGCCGTTTCGTGACCTCGTCTCCAAACCGGTCGAACTGCAGCGAGAGCGGTTTCATCCGACCGGTGACGGTATCCTCGTCTTTATCCTCGAATTTCTCCGGTGGGACCCGGACCGCCTCGTCAAGTACCTCCTGCAGGCCCTCCGGCAAGCCCCCCCAGATGACGCTGACTGCAATCGCCCACAGGTCGGTGTCGTGGAGCTGAGCCGGGGCGTTGGCGACGGCCTTGTACTGTTTGTCGTCGATAACAAATTTGACGTCACCGATGTGGTCGTACACCGCGTCCACGTCGTAGTCGGCGAGCGTCTCGACGGTTGCTTCCCCGCTGATTCTGGAGAGACCGTCGAGGGTAAGATCACGGTCAGCCGCGTCGAAATACAGCGTGAAGAGCCCGATAGCCGGGCCGTAGACGCCGACGGAACCGCCGTAGCCGTACCGCCGAGCCACGTGGTAGTCTTGTTCGCGTGCCAGATCAGCCCGTATCATGTCACCGTCTTCGTGGGCGCCGATGCTGAGCGAGGCCGGTTCTGTCGGCCAGTCGAAAATCGCAACCGTCGGTTCGAACGTTCCCTGGTAGTACTGGTTCACCATCGCCTCGTCGAATGCCGCCCAGTTCCCGATTGTCGGCGTGTCAGTTTCGATCAGCCGCGTCATGACGGTGTTCCGTATGTATTCATAATAAAACTTCTGTGGCCCATTTTGGGGCTTGCATACCGATTTCAATGGTTCCGGGGACCTGGTCTTCTGGGCTCATACTGTTGGCTATAACTGATCTACGATATTCGCCACGTGGTGGCGAAGTTCTTGAAAGACGTACAGCCAACAGTATGAGTGAGTATCTGGGCTGTTCGCCATCGTCGCTACTCCGGCGACTTGTCGCCGAGGCACAGAGGATCCGTTAGGAGCAGATTGTCACTGCTACCCAGCCTGCCGGAAGAGATCGGAGTGAAGGCGCTCGGCCGGCAGGTGTGATGACCAGATGAGTAGCGAGAACAGGGATTACAGGGCCATGAACCCGCCGTCGACCTGGAACATCCCACCTGTTGCGAACGATGCTTCCTCCGACAGGAGCCACGTCACCGCATGCGCGATCTCCATTGGCTCACCGATACGCCCCATCGGATGCATCTGGACGAACTGTTCGAACTCCTCGGGACTCTTTTCACGGTACCGCTTGGATACTGGTGTTTCGACGGTACCCGGACAGATAGCATTGATCCGTACCTCGTCCTGTGCGTGCTCCACCGCCGCGGTGCGGGTGAGACCGAGGATGCCGTGCTTGGTTGCGACGTAGGGCGCGGCACCGGCCCCTGTCTGTCCGGATATTGAGGACGTGTTCACGATGGCACCACCGTCCTCAACCATCTCCGGGATTTCGTGTTTCATACACAGCCAGACACCTTTCATATTCGTGTCAACGACTCGGTCCCAGTTCGAGACTGTCTGTTCTATTGTCGCTTCGTTGTCGCCTTCGATGCCCGCGTTGTTGTGCGCCACGTCAAGTGACCCGAACGTATCGACGACGGACTCCACCATCGCCTCAACCTCCGCTTCGTCCGAGACGTCAGCTTCAATGAACTCGGCAGTGCCACCGTCAGCCGTGATACGATCGACGGTCTCAGAACCGCCGTCGGCGTCGATGTCGACGACAGCCACGTTCGCGCCGGCATCGGAGAGTCGCTCTGCTGTTGCTCGACCGAT
>JAQCMX010000083.1 GCA_028274885.1 Haloarculaceae archaeon | reverse complement strand
AGATCCGGCACGTACGCGTACTCCCCGTCGGGGTGGATCGTCACATCACAGGGACCAGGACCCTCGTTTTCACCGCGTCCTCGTTCGGGCTGACGGTCGATTGTTGCTGTCACGTCGCCGAACGTCTCCGAACCGGGATCCGCGTCGATACGGAGGTTACGGTGGACGGGTTCCCGGGCGCTGACGATCAGGTGAGCGCCATTCGGTGTCCGCTCCTGCCAGTTCGCGCCGGAACCAGTCTCTACGCGGGCGCGCTCGTCAAGGGACCCAACAGAGAGCGCCCGGACACCGTCGCTGACGTTGAGCCACAGTGGCTCCTCCCGGCTTGCCGTCAGCCCCGGTGTGAACTGGTTGGAAGGGAAAGACGCGGACAGGCCAACTGCTCTGGTTTCCACTACCTCGTCGCGTTCGACGTCGATGACGCTGACGCTTCCGTCGCCCGTATTGAACACGAAGACAGTCGGACGGTCCTCGGTGTCCATCGGGGAATCTCCCCCGTTGTTCCTGTCGCTCGCGGAATCATCGCCACCGTCCTCCAGGCAGCCAGCCGCGACGGCTGTACCGACGGCCGCCGATCCGGCGAGAAGAGAACGCCGGGAGATGTCGTTCGGGGCGTCGCTGTCGGCGTTTGGATAGAGATCCGGAGTCGAATCTGTCACACCTGCGCTTTGAGCGCGGGGGACTTAGAGGGTCGGGCCCGGCCGATTGACCCGTCCTGTGCCGGGGTTTGCGACCCCGACGCAGTTACGCTTGTGCTTCCTCGACAAAGATTTCGTCGTACTCGCCGCCGTCGATGCGGTCTTTGAACTCGCGGGCATCGTTGCCCTCGATAGTCACACCGAGTGTGACACAGGTACCAACGACCTCCTTGGCAGCGCTTTTGAGATCGTACGCGAGCAAGTCCGGCTGTTTCTGCTCGGCGATCTGTCTGATCTGACCGACCGAGAGATCCGCGACGAAGTCCTCCTGTGGCTCGCCGCTACCGGTCTCGAAGCCCGCCTCGTCCTTGATGAGTTCCGCCGTTGGCGGGACGCCGACCCCGATCTCGAAGGAGCCGTCCTCCTCGTACGTGACCGTGACCGGGACCTCCGTCCCGTCGAACGGTTCCGTTTCGTCGTTGATCTGCTGGACGACTGCCTGTACGTCGACCGGGGTCGGGCCGAGTTCCGGCCCGAGCGGCGGACCGGGATCGGCCTCCCCACCAGGGACGAGTACTTCGATCGCTTCTGTCATACGCTCATATCTGTCGGGACAGTTTTAAGAACTCCGTTTCCCGACTGCGGTACAAAACAGTGCCCGGAAATCCGGGTCGGCCACGCGGCAGGGACAGCTGATACCTGTTGGCTGTGACGTGTGAAAAATACTCGATACCCCGGTGTGTGGTAGTGATTACTGCGGTTGTTTTCGTGCCCATGCCGCAGGTTTCGATGCGTCAAGGCGTGTGACAGACGTGTTGCGTTTCTCCGGCAGGACAGACTCGCGGTGGTCACTATCGGGGATCTTTGCGAACAGCCAGCAGTGTAAGATCATCTCAATCCTCGAACATTCAGTCGATTGTCACGCCGTTGCGGGTGAGAAAGTCGTTCACGCTTTTGATTTCGACCGGGCTGCCGATGATCCGAACCCGGTCGTCTTTGTGCTGGACAGTGACGGTGAACTGCTGTTTGACCTCCTCGCCCAGTCCACCGAGCGTTCCTTCCGGTAACAGGATCTGCGTACTATCCCGTAACCGGGCTACATCTGTCATTACGTTACCTGGTTTCTCTCACGGTATTAGTGTATCGAAACCCTTCTGCTCGGGCCCTGTCCGGGGCAGTGAACTTCCGGTTGGAACGCGAAATGCAAATTTTGTTATATTTATAACAAGATCGCTGTATTCCTTCCTTTCGTTTTTAAAAAATTCGGTAGTTCCTGGACTGTGGTGTCAGGGTACGGGTCGCTGCGAGTCTTTCCAGTCAAGTTATCACACACCACCTGTGTACCCACTCTCTCCGGTCTGCTGTACTCTGATCTCCACCTCCAGCGGGCCCCCGAACCCCCGGGTACAAAAACGCTGTTCGACGCTTTTAAGTGTCGCATTGGCCTCTTTCCGGGCGAGACAGGCATTCGCCTGTTTCACTGACCCGTAGGAGCCATCGGCGTACTACGGAGGTGAACAATGGCAGATCAGAAAATAGAGGAGGCAGTCTCTCGCGCGCTCGAGGACGCACCGCCGCGGAACTTCCGTGAGACGGTCGACCTTGCGATCAATCTGCGCGATATAGACCTCAACGATCCATCGAACCGTGTAGACGAGAGTGTCGTCCTGCCGGAAGGGACGGGACAGGAGACCAGTATTGTCGTGTTCGCGGAGGGTGAAACCGCCGTCCGCGCGGAGGACGTTGCCGACGACGTCCTCGACAGTGATGACCTCGCGGACCTCGGCGATGACGACGACGACGCAAAAGACCTCGCGGGTGACACTGACTTTTTTCTCGCCGAGGAGGCGTTGATGCAGGACATCGGCCGATACCTCGGGACCGTTCTCGGTCCGCGGGGAAAGATGCCCGATCCGATCAGCCCCGACGACGATGTCGTCGAGCAGGTCGGACGGCTGAAAAACTCCGTCCAGTTACGAAGCGGCGACAGACGGACCTTCCACACCCGCGTCGGCGCGGAGAACATGTCTGCGGAGGATATCGCCGACAACATCGACGTGATCACACGACGACTCCACGCAGACTTAGAAAAGGGGCCGCTCAACGTCGATTCGATGTACGTGAAAACGACGATGGGCCCCGCAGTGGAGGTGGTCTGAGATGAGTACACAGCGCAAGACAGAGACGATTCCCGAGTGGAAACGCAGGGAGGTCGACGAGATCGTCGATTTCGCCGAAAAGTACGACAGCGTTGGCATCGTCGACATCACGGGCATTCCCAGTCGGCAACTCCAGGACATGCGGCGTGACCTCTACGGGACAGCACAGCTGCGAATCTCCCGAAACACGCTGCTCCAGCGTGCCCTCGAAGCGGTCGACGACGGGGTGGCGGAGCTCACTGACCACATCTCCGGGCAGGTCGGTCTGATCGGGACCAACGATAATCCCTTTGGCCTCTACCAGCAACTCGAGGCATCGAAGACCTCGGCACCGATCAACGCAGGTGAGGTCGCACCAAACGACATTGTGATCCCGGAGGGAGATACCGGCATCGATCCGGGTCCCTTCGTGGGTGAACTCCAGACCGTCGGCGCGAACGCACGTATCGAAGAGGGCTCAATCCGGGTTCTTGAGGACTCGACGGTGCTGTCAGCCGACGAGGAAGTCTCGAGTGATCTTGCGAACGTCCTGTCAGAGCTCGGTATCGAGCCAAAGGAGGTTGGACTGGACCTGCGTAGCGTCTTCGCCGAGGGGGTCCTGTTCGAACCTGAGGATCTGGAGCTCGACATCGATCAGTACCGTACCGATATCGAGGTTGCCACGGCGCGTGCCCGCAATCTTGCGGTGAACGCAGGGATCCCGACGACAAAGACGATGCCGACGCTGGTCTCGAAGGCAACCGGCGAGGCAAAGCGTCTCGCACTGCAGGCCGGGGTCGAAGACCCCGACGTGATGCCGGATCTCATCCGGAAAGCCGACAGTCAGGTCCGGGCGCTTGCGACCCAGATCGACGACACCGAGGCGCTCCCGGAGGAACTACAGGACATCGAGTCGCCGGATCCGGCGACAGAGGAACCGATAGACGAACAAGACACTGACGCAACCGAGGACGACGCCGACGAGCAGACCACAGACGACCACGAGGACGACGAAGACGACGAGGACGACGGTGACGGCGGCGGCGCGCTCGGGGAGATGTTCGGATAACAATGGAATACGTATACTCAGCACTCATCCTGAACGAATCGGACGAAGAGATCAACGAAGATAATCTGACCGGCGTGCTCAAGGCGGCCGGCGTCGACGTGGAGGAGTCCCGCGTCAAGGCGCTGGTTGCAGCCCTCGAAGACGTCGACATCGACGAGGCGGTCGAGGAAGCCACCGCTGTTCCCGCGACGGCCGGGGCGGCGACGAGCGGCGCAGCCGCCGATACCGAGGCTGAAGAGGAACAGGCCCAAGAGGAGGAAATCGAGGAGGAACAAGCCGAGGACGAGGAAGACGACGACGATGACGAGGATGCTGCCGGGGAAGGTCTCGGAGAACTGTTCGGTTAGCCGTTCTTTTTTATACAACCGCTCGACGTGATCTGAGATATAACCCCGAGGGGTGCAAGCCACGGGGTGTATGGCGGCCACTCGACGGTCAGTCCAGTCGCTGTTCCCACTTCTCGGCTGGCATCGATTCACCGGTGGTGCCGTCTGCTCCCTGCGCCAGCAAGCGGACGGCAGCGTCGTTCATGACGTCGGGCTCCGGAATGTGTTCGCGTTCCGTGTCGGGGAGATGATCCCAGAACCCCGTGTCCACACGACCCCCAGGGTCGAGACAGTTGCTGTTGATACCGTACGCTTCCAGCTCGGCGGCCTGGGTCCGTGTCAACCCCTCCAGGGCCCACTTCGAGGCGACGTACGGTCCCCACTCCGTGCTGGCGCGGCGGCCCAGTCCCGAGGAGATGTTGACTATATTGCCACCACTGCCGTCGATCATTGTCGGCACCACGTACTTTGAAAACAGGAAGACACCGGTCACGTTGACCGCCATGATCTGTCGGAAATCACCCACCGCCACCTCGTGCAGTGGGTGCTGTTTGTCATACAGGTTTAATTGTCCAATCCCGGCATTGTTCACGAGACCGGTCACCGTCCCGTACGTTTCGACGGTCGCATCGACGACCTCGCGCACGGCCGTTTCCTCGGTGATGTCCGCAGGTACCACGAGCGTCTCACCAGGTGCATCACGTGCGACGGCCGTCAGGTCAGCCTCGCTCCGAGCAGTCAACACCACGTTTGCACCGTCACGGGCGAACCGTTCTGCCATGGCGGCACCGAGGCCACGGCTCGCACCTGTGACGATGACTGTCTCGGCGTCTAAGATTGTCATGTGTATGAGAATGCAGCCGTGGCCCTAATAACCGATCATCTGCGGTTGATACCTATACATCCTGCTCGTCGATACCGGCCGGCGCCTGCAAACGTTTAACCGCAAAAACGAAACCAACTTGAGAGGATGGACTCGTCCTGGGCGGCTATCGCGTTCGCACCCAAAACGACGCTGATCACGCTGGGGTTCGTATTGGGTGGCATCGCTCTGGGTACCTGCAGTGGCCTGGTACCGGGACTGCATGCCAACAACTTTGCGCTCCTTCTGGCCGGGTTTGCACCCGCTGTGCCGGCAGATCCGCTGTATCTCGGCGCGGCGATGCTGGCTGCGGGTGTCACGCACACGTTTCTCGACATCGTGCCGGCACTCGCGCTGGGTGTTCCCGATCCGGCCATGGCACCCACCGCGCTCCCGGGCCACCGCCTGGTGCTCCAGGGGCGGGGCCGGGAGGCCCTGCGACTCTCCGCGCTTGGGAGTGCCCTCGCGGTTGCCTTTGCCGTCCCGCTTGCACTTCCGGTCACGATCGCAATGGAGCGAGCCTACCCCACCATCGCTGCGAACCTGACGCCTGTGCTCGGGGTGGTCTCGTTGTTGCTGGTCGTCACCGAACGGACGAGACGTGCCCGGGTGGGTGCCGCAGTCTCGCTGGGGGCGAGTGGACTCCTGGGTCTGGTCACCCTCGATATCCCGACCAGCGGCGTGTTGCCGGCCGGGGACATGCTCGCGCCACTGTTTGCCGGCCTGTTCGGTGCACCGATACTCATCGCGGCCCTCGGCGGCGCGGGGGTCCCGCCACAGGACGACGAGCGGATTACCGCCTCCCCGGGCTTTATCACTACCGTCGCGCTCGTAGGCACGCTTTCGGGGGCGGTTGTCGGTTACCTGCCCGGTATCTCCAGCGCGATCGCTGCCGCCGGCGCGCTCGCCGTGTTGCCCGACCGTGGGCCCCGGGCTTTTGTCGTTGCCACAAGCGGCGTCAGTACGGCAAACACCGTCTT
>JAQCMX010000072.1 GCA_028274885.1 Haloarculaceae archaeon | reverse complement strand
TGCCTGGAACAAAACTCCGGATCACACAGCTGGGATTTAATAACGCCGGGTTGTCTGTGGGGGTTCGAAAGCCGACAGTGACTCTCCTCACAGAACCCCTCACCGGTGTCGAGGTAGTGGACCGCCTGCAGGACGTAGCCTTTCAATGCCTCGGTCGTCCGCGGGTCGTCTTCCACGAGAAACGCACCCTCGACCTGCTCTTCGAGTACCTCCCGGGGTGGGGGACCACCACCACCGAGGAGGGCCTGCTTTTGTTGCTCCCTGTAGTACTGCTCGGGTCTGGCCGGCCCCTCGTAGAGCCCCGGCACGGAGACGAGTCCCGGTTGGCCGAGGACGTTCACGCGCTTGTGCCACCGACCGTCGTGGTCGCCCCACGTCCCGATCACGCGATCCAGCAACACGACGTGCACATGGTCGAGTCCGCGTTCGTCCTCAGGAATCCGGCGGTGGAGTAACGCCTGCGCTGCGAGCCCGTCGTACACCACACCACCGGCACGCTCCGGGGACTGTAGCGCCCGCTGTTCGTAGCGGACAATACCGACCATGGTGTTTCCAGTCTCCCTGTCGTAAGGGTCGAGTACACGCACGTTTGCAAACTCCTCAGCCAGGTCGCTGTCCCCGTACAGCGAGAGGAATCGGTCGTCTATCTCGACCGCCGCCGTTGTGCGTTCACGGAGCCAGCCCGCAATCTCGTCCGCGTCGGCGACCGTCGTGGGCGCGCGATACAGCGAGACCTGTTCGATCATATCTTGTCTCTCTTGTTTGTGGTGAAACCGTGGGTCTCTCTGTCGGGTCGACCCCGCAACCGGACACAACCGCAGGTGGCCGTAGGGAAGCCGTTCCGACGACCTCCCAGTTTCAATCGTCAGCCGGTGCTCGGGTCGTCATATTAACCGGATCGGCGTCAACACCGAGTTCGTCGATTGCGGTCTGTGCGGCGCGCTTTCCGGAGAGCAACATCGCACCGAAGGTCGGTCCCATCCGTGGCAGACCGTACGTGGTTGCCGTGGCCATACCGGTCACGACGAGTCCGTCGTGGGCCAGGCCCGTGTGTTCGACGACAGCATCCTCGCTTTCGCCGACCCACATCGAATCGTGGCCCGGGGAGTCGTGACCGGGCGCACCGTACTGGTCGCTGTTTGTCTGATCCATTCCGGTGTTGTGCTCCTCGGCGTGTCCGATCCCTGGTGCGTCGAGCACACCGCGTTCGTGGAGTTTCGTCACTGCGACCGCGTCGTGCCCCGAGGCGTCGATGACGAGACTGCCTTCGACCGCAATCGGGTCGACACAGGTGATCTCACGCGGGAGCGCGTGGACGGGCGTCCAGTTCATCACGATGCCGCCGACGCGGTGGTCTTCCCGGATGACGATGTCGGTAAACTCGGTCATATTTTGCATCTTCGCCCCGGCATCACAGGCTGCCTTGATCAGCCCGGAACAGGCTTCGGGACCGTTTGCCACGTACAGCCCGTCGCTGTCCTGTGCTCGCTTGTAGTCGACTGCCAGGTCCTCGAGTACCTGTTCGGCAGGATCCCGAACCGTGACCTTGTTCATGAGGAAGCCACCGAGCCAGAACCCTCCGCCGAGATAGTTGTTCTTCTCGACGATCATCGTCTGCACGCCACGCTCTGCCAACTCCTTCCCTGCCATCAGCCCTGACGGCCCGCCACCGACGATGATGACGTCCGAATCCGAGAAGTTCATGAACTCCTCGGTCCACTCCTGTCCGATTGCACGCGTCACTTCCGCCTCGCCGACCTCGCTGAACTGATCGAAGCTATCTTGGCTCATACCACCGGCTATTAGCATCCAGTGGTCTTACCGCTTTCGTTATAATTGATCTGTATAAGTTGGTGGTATTTTCGAGGTTCGGCCCCCAGGAGCTCTGGTGACGAGTAGGGCGGTGTTGGCGGCCACGGTGGACTTAAGCCGGGGCCAGCCAAATTCCGGGTATGTCGCTTCGGTTTCCGAGTGAGATCGTCGTCGAACGATTCCTGCCGACAGTACGGGCACTGCTTGCAGTCGAGATGGCCGACCGAGGCCTCACACAACAGGAAATCGCGGACGCGCTTGGGGTGAGTCAGGCTGCGGTCAGTCAGTACCTCCGTGGGGACGCGACCGTGGAAGACCGGTTCGCAGAGGACGACCGACTTCGGGCAACTGTAGACACGATCGCCGATGGATTCGCAACGGGGTCGATAGACGGGTACGAGGCACTCGGCGAGTTGCTGGCGGTCGTGCGGGAGTTCGAGGACCGCGGTCCGATCTGTGCCGTCCACGAGGAGGAGATGCCGGTACTGGACGGGCTGGGTTGTGACCTCTGTGTCCGCGGGGCCGACGACGCCGTGGCACAGGAACGGCAGGCGTTGGCCACGGTCAGGCGCGCGTCACGCCGGCTGGCAACCGCTCCGGGGATGGCGGCTCACATCCCCAACGTCGGGACCAACGTCGGGACTGCCGTCCCTGCGGCGACCGACGAGACAGACGTGGCAGCGGTGCCGGGACGACTCCAGGCGGTCGGTTCGCGTGTGCTGGTCCCGGCAGATCCGGAGTTCGGTGCCTCACGCCGGGTCGCCGAGGTGATACTTGCTGCAAACGGGTTCGCTCCCGACGTGCGGGGCGCGCTCAACGTCGCCACATCCGAGGAGTTGCTCGACTGCGCCCGCGAGCGCGGGTACGAACCGCTCAGGTTCGATGCAGCATACGAGGATCGGTCCACACGCCTGCAGGAACTGTTCGCCCAGCGCGGTGAACTGCCCCAGATTCTCTACCACCAGGGTGATTTCGGCATCGAACCCGTCACCTACGTGTTCGGAGAGACAGCCACGGACGCCGCCGAACGAACGATCGAACTCGTTCGTGCCACGGATGTGTGACCCCAACTAAGGGCCGGTACCCCCGCTGGCAGTTCCTTCCGGTGTCGCTCCGGATCTGTCCCCACATGCCCTGTTGTCCGCTGCATTCTATTCGCCCGCGTCTTCCCCTTTCACGACACCTACCAGTTCCCTGGCTCGCTGTTTTGCGACCGGATTGGACGTCTTCGCATCTTCTTTGAGTGCGGTCCCGACGATCCCATCTGCCAGCCCTCGTTCGATGGTCTCGGCGACCCGCGTCTCGTGTGCCTGTCCCTCGATGCGCCCCTGATCGGTCTCGCGGGCTCAGGTGGCCGTTCACGCGGACGAACGAGCCACCAGCAGCCGTGGCAATCGACAGCGCCGCTTCTGCGTCGTTTCGCAGGACTTGATCCCGAGGGGGACGTCGGTCGCTACCGCGAGTTCCCTGGCTGTTGCGGCCAGTTTTGCGACCACGTGTGCCGGCACCTCCTCCGGGTAGTACGGTGTGTCCCCGTAGTTCTCGACGAGGAGACCGTCGAACCCACCTTCCACGAGCGTCAGTGCGTCGGTAAACGCCTCCCCTCGGATCGTCTGTCGCGACCCGTCGTACCGGGGCGCGCCCGGCAGTGGTGCCAAATGGACCATACCGATGAGCGGCGAGTCGGTTCCGAAGGTCCCGGACAGGTCCATGTCAGCTGTTCCGGTACGCGGGCTCGTTGCCCTGGCGCCACTTGATCGAGCACCCGCGGGACGGTCTGAACTCCTCGGGGACGCGCCCCCCGGACAGCAAGGTATCGATGTGTGTTTTCATCTCGCGCGTTTCGGGTTCGGTGTTCGGATCTGACGCGTCGTCGAGTCGGCCGTGGTAGACGAGTCGGAAGCGCTCATCGTCCGTGTCAAGCACCGCGTTCTCGCGTCCGGTGTGTTCGAACAGGAACGGATCCGGTGTACACATGGCCCCGTAAGCCGTGGCCACCTCCTGTGACCCGTCACGGAGGTACGCGTCCCACTGGATTAGCCCGTCTTCGACGCGCTCGACCATTGTTTCCAGGTCGTCCTCGGGGTACTCCGTCTCGTCGTTGGGGTTGATACCGACCACCCCGACCTCGTCGTACTCCGCGGTGAGGCGGTTCATCTCCTCGAACTTCGCTTTCGCGTACGGGCAATGGTTGCAGGTAAACACCAGCAACAGCGCCTCGTACCCGTCAAACGTCTCCAGCCTGTGGGTTTTGCCGTCCGTTCCCGGCAGTGCGAACGACGGCGCCCGGTCGCCGCGTTTGAGAACGTCGGTGGATTCAAGTGTGACCATACGGATAGGTCGGATCGCCACCCGGTTACTCGTGTTGCTCTCGGCAACCGTTCAGGGGCTTGTTGTGGCCCGGCCGCCTCGGAACCGGCCGTTGCCAGTACGGCTGTATCGGAGGGTTTGGCCGGGCAGACCTCGCTGTCCTTGTCGGACGCCCGTGGCGCTTGTAAACACCGATCTGGTAGCCCGGATCGAGTGTGAGTCCCGCCTGAACAACCGTTACTGTTTTTTTACTGTCAGCTACTGTCCCGAGTAGCAAACATTTTTGTCTCGCTCCGGCGGATTACAGGTATGAACAGTCGCGAAGAAGTGCTGGGGGTGTTGCGGGAAAACGCCCGCCAGTCCGTCGAGGATATCGCCCGTCAGACCGATATGGATCCTGTCGAAGTCGAGCGGATCATCGCCGAACTTGAGGACGACGAGGTTTTACGAGGGTACAAAGCGGTCGTCGACTGGGACCAACTCGAACACGAGCGAGTGCGCGCCGCAGTCGAACTGAATGTCACACTCGATCGCGAGACCAGCTACAACGATGTCGCAGAGCGTATTGCGAAGTTTCCCATGGTCGAGTCGCTGCATCTCGTCAGTGGTGACTACGACTTTCTGATGGAAGTCGAGGGTGCCTCCATGAGCAGGGTATCAACGTTCATCAGTGAGAAGGTCGCGCCGGTCCCAGAGATAACCCAGACGGTCACCCACTACGTCATGGAGTCGTACAAGGAACAAGGGATCGTCTTCGGTGACGGCGAGGACGACGACCGGCTCTCGATCTCACCATGAACCCCGCCGAGCGCGTCAAACAGGTTCCCCCGTCGGGGATCCGCCGGTTTTTCGAGTTGGCCGAGGAGATGGACGACATCATCTCGCTGGGCGTCGGTGAACCGGACTTTTCGGCCCCCTGGGCCGCACGCGAGGCAGCGATCACCTCGCTCGAACAGGGGAAAACATCCTACACCGCAAACCGCGGCCGGCGGGAACTCCGGACGAAAATCGCCACCTACGCTGACGACCGCTATGGCCTCGAGTACGATCCCGACGAGGAGATTCTGGTGACGGCAGGCGCAAGCGAGGCGATCGATCTCGCCTTCCGTGCGCTCGTCGACCCCGGCGACACCGTTGCGGTTGCCCAGCCGGGGTTTGTTTCCTACGTCCCGAAGGCCATCTTTGCCGGTGCCGAGCCACTCCGGGTACAGACGCGGCGGGCTGACGAGTTCCGTCTCACCCGCGAGGTGTTAGAAGCACACGGTGCAGGGGACGCAGACGTGTTGATGTACTGTTATCCGAACAACCCTACGGGTGCGACCATGACCGGTGAGGAGCTTTCGGAGGTTGCAGAGTTCGCCCGCGAACACGACCTGACGGTCTTTTCCGACGAGATATACTCGGAGTTGTCCTACGAACACGAGCACACCTCCATTGCGACCCTCCCGGGGATGCGCGAGCGGACTGTCGTAATCAACGGCTTCTCGAAGGCGTTTGCGATGACCGGACTACGCCTCGGGTACGCCCTTGCCCCGCCCGAGACGGCCCAGGCGATGAACCGTATCCATCAGTACACGATGATGTCGGCCCCAACGACCGCTCAGTATGCCGGTATCGAGGCGCTCGATTCGTGTGCGGATGCGCTTGCGGAGATGCGAAGCCAGTACGACCGTCGCCGGAAGCTTCTTCTCTCACGGTTCGAGGAGATGGGGCTTGACTGCGTCCGTGCCCGTGGCGCGTTCTATGCGTTCCCGGCCTGTCCGGACGACGATGCCGAACAGTTTGCCGAGGAGCTTCTCCACAAAGAGCGTGTCGCTGTGGTCCCCGGAACGGCCTTCGGTGACGGCGGGGCCGGACATCTCCGTGCCTCCTACGCGACTGGACTGGCCGATCTGAAGGAAGCGCTCGACCGCATCGAGCGTTTCATTTAGAGCCGAGGCCGGCGACGTTCTGTCTGAGCTTGACCGTCACGGTTTTGAGCTACCCACGACTGCAGTCGTGGGATTCGGCGTGGACTCCCGTTCTGGCCTCAGGTGAGGCAGGAAAATAGCCTCCATTCACGTTCAGCGTCCCGCTGTTCAAGCGCACGCCCAGGGGTGCGCCTCCGTCGTCGTCAGTTTGGTTCCAACGGAGATACCGCAGACCGATGTTCTTGGCGGCGTTGTAGTCGGCGTGATACAGACCGATAGCGCATACCTGCGTCTTCAGGCGCAGGTCGAGCGGTAGGCCCGGCGCAACATTCCCCGTCG
>JAQCMX010000071.1 GCA_028274885.1 Haloarculaceae archaeon | reverse complement strand
ACCCCCAGCCAGCGGCCGAAGCGTTATCTTTCTGCCCTCCCGAAGTAGGATATCGTGCGTGGGGTGTCTGTCAGCACGTTCAGATCGCTCGTCAGGTCTCTCCAGCCGCCGGCGCGGATCGTCGACTGGTCGATCTTTGTCGGCGTCCTCCTCGAGGCGGGGTCCGGACTGCTCTCACTCATCGGCGCGACACCTGCCTGGGCACCGCTTTTCTGGCTGCACCGCGCCGTGGGACTGACGTTGATCGTTCTGTTGGGGTTCAAACTTGCCCGCGTGCGACACCGGATTACCCGCGCCAGCCAGTGGCAGCGTTCGACGGTTCTTTCGGTGGTGACACTCCTGACCGCGACAGTGGTCCTCGGCTCGGGTATCGTCTGGGTGTTTGGATTCGCACCCGAGATCCCGCTGTTTACGCTGTTGACCGTCCACGCGGGTCTCGGGCTCTTGCTGGTCGTGCTGATGGGGGCGCATCTGTACACGCGCTTTCGGCCGCCGCGGCGAGCGGACTTCCACCGCCGGCGGACCACGATACAGTACTCCGTGATGCTGATCGCCGGCGCGGTTACCTACCGCGGACAGGAGATTCTGAACAGACTACTCGGGACCGAGGGCGCCGACCGGCGATTCACTGGCTCGCAACGGACCGATGGCGAGGGCAACAGCGCCTTCCCGGTCACGTCCTGGGTCGCGGACGATCCTGACCCGGTCGAAACCGAGGAGTGGGACCTCACCGTCCGGGGGGAGGTGGATCGACGCCTCGAACTCGGCTACGGCGAACTCACACCCGACACAGCCGAGGAGGCGCTGCTTGATTGTACTAGCGGGTGGTACACGGTCCAGGAGTGGCAGGGGGTCCGCGTCGAGGAGTTGCTGGACGCCTCGTCGACAACCGGTCAGGCTTCTCACGTCCGGTTTGTCTCCGTCACCGGGTACCGCTGGACGCTCCCGATCGAAGAGGCCCGCGATGCACTCCTGGCCACACACGTCGGAGGCGAGAGACTGAGCCACGGCCACGGTGCGCCGATGCGCCTCGTCGCCCCGGGGCGGCGCGGCTTCCAGTGGGTCAAATGGGTCGAACGTGTCGACGTCCGACAAAATGGTGATCCGGCACAGTGGATCGTCACGCTGATCAGTGGCTTCACCGACTGACCCCCGAGCTGGTACGGTTGCGAAAGTGCATTCCAGTTGGTCCTGCCTGGCTCCAGACCCCTCTCCGCTTTCACAGTCTGATACCGGGTGCGAACTACTATTAGTGTTCAACTAGATTTTCAAATACGATGGAAAAAAACGGACGACGATCCCCGGCGAGGAAAGCGGTAACAGTTGGCAAAACAGGTACCGGGACGAACGCAAGCGGGAGCGAACGCCCGGCCACCGAGACCGAGGGCATCGACTGTGGGCTACTCGCCGGTACGTCGGTGTGAGATCGATGTCACGGGCAAAGATCCTCGCGATATTTGTCGGTGTTTCGCTCCCGAGCCTGTTCATGCTTCTGTGGTCGGCAGACTCGCTGCTGCTCGTCGCGGAAGATGTCTTTCTTGTGTCGCTGCTACAGGTCGCGTTCATTGGCGTGTTTATCTTCTACGGATTCCGACAGGCGTCGAATTGAACTGGACCCATCAATTGCAGTTCACAACCAGGCCGGCTGTGACAGAAGATGTACGGTATCGAACCACGCGAAGACGGTCGCTCACGTCTGTTCGCGCTGCGTCTTCTCTATTTCAATTCCTGGCCTGCTCGTTCGCTCGCAAACTCGCTCACTGCGCCGGCCGGGAATTGAACCACGCGCAGACGTGCTCGCTTCGCTGCGCGCGACTGCTCTACCTCTATTCCCGCGTTTCGCGTCACACTCTCACGGCTCACTCGTCGCTGCCGTTCCTCGTTCGCAGTTCGGCAGGATGCGCCGGCCGGGAATTGAACCCGGGCTATGAGCTTGGGAAGCTCATGTCCTACCACTAGACCACCGGCGCTCACCCGCTTTGCTCGTCCCCGTCGAGATTGGCAAATTCTCGTGATTTGCTCACCACCAGCGCTCGATGACGAGACATTTTGCCCAGTTCGTACGGCCAATCTCCGGCACGTTCGGTCCTCATAGGTGCCCTGATGGCACGTTTTACGGGTCACTGTATCGCTTGGCACCTAATATATCGAGCTATAGAATCATAAGTCCACGGATTGTGGGCGGTGGATCGGCCAAATTTGTCAGAGCCGGCAGTCTCATTACTTCGCTACGCGTTCACATGGTACGGATCGCTGGAATGTTACGACCTTTCAGAAGCGAGCGTGAGGATAGACCAGTTGCGGGTGTTGTGCGATGACGGACCTGCTGCTCACCGGTGGTCGGGTACTGACTCAGGACGAGGATCGAACCGTCTATGAGGACGGCGCCGTCGCGATCACTGACGGCCGAATCGATGCTGTGGGCCCAGTTGAGGAGGTCACGTCGGAGGCAAACCGCGTCGTCGATACGGACGGCACCGCCGTGGTTCCAGGCCTCGTCAACAGCCACGTCCACGTCTCGGATATCCTGTTGCGGGGTGTCGGTGCGACGGATCGTGGCCTGTACGACTGGCTGTTCAACGTCAAACAGCCGGGTACCGTCGCCATGACGACAGAGGAGCACGTACTCGCCGCCACGCTGTACGCCGTGGAGTCACTGGAGGCGGGTGTGACGACGTTCGTCGAAAACGCGACCGAGGTCCGCTGGGGTTCGCTGGACACCACCGAGGCGAAACTCGACGCGTACACCGACGTCGGTGTTCGCGCCATCTACGGCGCGGGTATCCACGACCTGCCTGCCGACGAGGAGTTTCTGGCACACTGGACCGACGTGCGGGCACGCGACCCAGAGACACCACCCGTCGATCCCGACGAGTTCACCGTCGAGACGGAGACAGCACTGGATGGCGTCGAGCGACTCATCGAGCGTCGACACGATCCCGACGACGGTATCTCCATCTGGCCAGCGCCGGTGCTCGTCGAGGGGACGACTACCGAGGGACTACAGGGCGCCTACGAGGTTGCAACGCGTCACGACGTAATGACGACAACACACGTCGCCGAGGCAGAAATACAGGAGCGGGGGCCGCTGTCGAGTGTCGAGTATCTCAACAATATCGGCTATCTCGGCGACAGGGCGTTGCTCGGCCACTGTGTCAAGGTGACCGACAGAGACGTTCGGTTGCTCGCGCGAACGGACACGCGCGTCGCACACAATCTCCGTGCGAACATGCGACTCGCGACGGGGTTCGCGCCGGTCGTCTCGATGCTCGAGGCCGACATCACGATGGGCGTCGGGACGGACAACCCAATGCTCGGTGACGCGATCGACCTGCTGGGTGACACACAGGCGGTTGCGAGTGTCCACAAGGGACACCATCGTGACCCGGGTGTCGTCCCTGCCCAGCAGGCTTTCGACATGGTCACCCGCGACGCTGCCCGCGCTATCGATCGTCCGGATCTGGGAACGCTCGAGGTCGGGACCCGTGCTGACGTCGTCGCTGTCGGTATGGCACAGCCACAGTTGACACCGTCGCCGGACCCGGTACATGCGCTCGTCTACGGCGGGCACGGTTCTGACGTCGAAACCGTCGTCTGCGACGGTGAGCTAGTAGTCGAGAACGGTCAGATCGCCACACTCGACCGGGAGCGGTCGGAACTACTCGCCGACGCCGAAACGACCGCCTCAGATATCGTTGAAAGGGTTGGACTGGTCTGAACCGGGTTCCGGTCGGTTACTCCGCGGTCGGCCCGCGGGGGATGAAGCTTCCGTCGCCAGGATCGCCCGTAACCTCGTGGCCATCTGCGCTGACCACCCCGTCACGGATGACAGTCTCGACGCGTGCGGAGAACTGCCACCCCTCGAAGGGCGTCCACCCACCGTTAAACGTCAGTGCATCGGCGGTGACGGTCCACTCCTTTTCGCGTAAAAGGACAATATCGGCGTCGGTGCCGACGGTCAGACTCCCCTTCCGGGGGTAGATACCCGAGACCCTGGCAGGGGCGGCACAGAGGAGTTCGAGCAGGCGCGGCCAGGAGATTCGGCCCGCGTGAACACCCTCGGTGATCATAAACTCGAGCATCGTCTCGATGGTGGGCAGACCGGCGTAGGGCTCCCAGATGTTCTCCCAGCCCCGTTCGCGCTCCTCACGGTAGGTCGGAAAGTGTTCGCTCGCGACGAGGTCTATGGTGCCGTCCGCGATAGCATCCCAGAGTCGGTCGACCTCGGCTGGCGACTTGAGGCTCGGATTAACCTTGAGAAACGGTCCCTTCTCCGCGACGTCGGCCGTCGAAAACGCCAGGTAGTGTGGACAGGTTTCGAGCGTGACCGGCACCTCCCCCCGGGAGCGAAACCGGGCTGCAACTCGGGCTCCGCTACCGCTCGAGATATGGACAAAATGGACGGGACAGTCGGTGTACTCCGCGAAGCGACCGATCCGTTCGATCGCTTCGAGTTCCGCAGCCAGCGGACGTGACTCCATATACACCGACGGGTCGTTGCCATCTATCCCGGCCCGGGCATCGTCTAAAATTGCCTGATTCTCGCAGTGGACCCGGACAGTGCCACCCGCCGCACCGACACTGTTCAGCAGCGAGATGATCGCGTCGTCGCTTGCCCGGTATGGCTCGGCGGTGAAGGTCTTGAAATCGGGCGTCCCGGCGGTCAAAACCCCTTCCGCGTCAACGTCACCGGTCTCGTAGTTTCCGGCGACCAGCCCGAAATCCACGTGGGCGAGTTGTTCACAGGTCTTCCGTTTTTCGAGAAAAGCAGCAGGCGTCCGGACAGGTGTCTGTGTTGGCAGTTCGACGACGGTGGTGACACCGCCGGCGAGGGCACTGGCCGTCTGCGAACCGAAGTCGATCCCGTCGGGAAACAGCTCCTCGTCGTGCATGTGGTTGTGGATGTCCACGACCCCTGGGAGTGCAATCGCACCGTCGGCGTCGATTATGTTTGCGCCATCGGGGCTCAGGTCCGGGTCGACCGCGTCGATTACGCCGTCGGTGATTGCGATGTCACCCGGTTCCAGGCCCTGCGGGGTCACGATCCGTGCACCGGTGACAATTGTCTCAGCCATACCTGAGCCTTGTCGGCCAGGTCTTTTAATCTCCCCTGCCTCTCTCGGCAATTTTCTCCGACAGATCCCGGCAGATCATATGGAATAGTCCGAACAGGTACCTTTTTGTCCGAACCGACGCTGGAAAACAGTATGATACTGAATGCTGGTATACTTGTGACGATGAACGACGACCGGGACTGTCTGGCGGAGGTCCACATAGTCACCGAGGACGGTGAGATCGCCGCAGTCAACGATGGCTTTGCCGCTAACCCGGACGTTGACGCCAGTGACGAGGTCGTCATGCCCGGACTGGTCAACTGTCACACCCACATGTACGCGTTGCCGTTGCGGGGGGCGCCACTCTCGGTTGCGCCCGAGAGTTTTTACGAGGCGCTTGTCGACATCTGGTGGCGTGTCGACGAGACGTTCACAAAGGAGGACGCACGCCTTTCGGCGCTTGGATCCTGTGTCGAGATGCTCGAAGGCGGTGTGACGACGTTCTGTGACAACTACTCGGGCCTGAACACCCTGCCGGGGGTGCTCGACTCGGTTGCCGCCGGCGTCGCGGCGACGCCGATCAACGGGCTGATCACGTTCGAACAGACAGCGCGCAACTCGGAGTCTGAGGCGATGGCAGGCCTCGAGGAGAACAAACGGTTCATCGACGGCGACGAAGACGGGTACGACGCCGTTTCCGGTCACTACTGCCTCCACACATTGTTTACAAACACCCGCGAGGTGGTGATGGAAACAACCGCGGCAGCACGCGAGGACGACCGGCCCGTCCAGTTACACTTAGAGGAGGGGCTCGTGGATGTCCACCGGGCGATAGAGGAGTATGGGTCTCGACCTGTCCCCGCACTCGCCGAGATGGGGCTGTTCGACGCCGACGTCATCGCCGCACACTGTGTCCACTCGACGGAACGTGAACTGGAGGTCCTCGCGGAACACGACGTGGCGGTGGCACACAACCCGTACTCGAACACGAATAACGCCGTCGGGATCGCTGATGTCGAGACGATGCAGGACAGAGGAATGCAAATCGGTCTCGGCGACGACGGCTGGGCACCCGACATGTTCGAGGTGATGCGGACCTGCGTCGGTGTCCACAAACTCAAACAGCGGAATCCGAGCGGGTTCGATGCCGAAACCGCACTCGAGTGGGCGACGGTTGGATCAGCGGGCGTCCTGGGCCTGGAAGACACCATTGGGAGCCTCGAACCGGGCAAAGACGCCGATATGCTCACGCTTGATCTGGGGCCCAACCCGGTCCGTCCGGGGAGTGCCCCGTACTACATCGTCGACGCCGCCACCAGCGGGGACATCACGCGGACGATAGTCGGTGGCGACACGGTCTACCGGCGCGGCGAGGGCGTCGTGGGTGTCACCGACGACCAGCTGGCGGCTGTCGGCGAGGCCGCGGAGAGACTGTGGAACCGTCTCTGATACTGTTGGCTGTACCTGATCTACGATATTCGCCACCGCGTGGCGAAATTCTTGAAAGACGTACAGCCAACAGTATGAGCCCCGACCGCCTCACTGCTCCACTGATCCCCGGGATCCACCAGAAGAACGCTTCTTGTGACTGTTTGAGCAAAGTATATCAGCCATTTTAATGTATAAATATGGGTAATTGTGGTTCGACGGGCCGGTATTTTCAATCAATTCTAATCATGGCTCGTCAATAAGATCAGGTGTTCACTTCTGGTGGAAAATGCGGCAAATACGGACCATGGAGGTGATTTTATTAGGTATTATCCAAAATGGACAGTGGATGACAGAGAAAAGACGTGGCTCATCGGAGAATCGATTATCGAGACGGAAGGTGCTTGTCGGCATCAGCTCGTCGAGTATGGCGATGCTGGCTGGCTGTGGCGGAGACAGCGGTGACGACGATGGTGGGGACGGCGGATCCGAGGACGGCGGATCCGAAGACGGCGGATCCGAAGACGGCGGATCGGTGGAGACGATCAATGCAGGGTGGATTTACTTCGCGGAACCCGGTGACTTCGGCTGGACCGCCTCACACGACGCTGGCGCACAGGCGACCGACGAGATGGACGGTGTCGAAGTCACAACCGTCGCGGATGTCAGCTCCTCGGCCGTCCAGCAGACGGCCACTCAGCTTGCGAATGATGGAAACGACGTCGTCTTCGGGGCGAGTGCGACGTTCACCACGCCGATGGCGAATGCTGCCGAGCAAAATCCCGACACCGCCTTCGAAGTCGCCTCGGGTATCGACATCGGGGAGAACTACGGCTCCTACTACATCAAAAACTACCACACACGGTACCTCGTCGGGTACGCCTCCGGGCTGCTCACCGAGGAGGATGCCATCGGCTACGTTGCGCCCAATCCGGTCGCAACGGTCTACCAGGATATCAACGGGTTCGCGGCAGGCGTCCAGGACGCGAATCCGGACGCGACGGTCCATCTCCGGTGGACTAACGCCTTCTTCGACCCACAGACGTCAGCCGAAACCGCAGAGACGATTATCTCCGACGCCGGCGTTGACGTGATGGCCCAGCACCAGGACTCGCCCGGAGCACTCAGGGCAGCAGCAGATGAGGGCCTCTTTGCGTCGGGCTATGCCTTCCCGATGGGTGACCAGGCAGGTGACAATTATCTTACGACACCTGTCTTCGAGTGGGAGGTAGCACACAGCGC